>JAWWOJ010000292.1:0-2920 GCA_033851885.1 Frankiales bacterium
TCTCGTCGAACTCCCAGCCGATCAGGCCGTGCTCGCCCGCAGCCAGCCAGGCCTCGCGGCTCACCTTGCCGTCGCGTTCCCACTTCTCCACATTCGGCACGCACTCGCGCTCGAAGAACTCCCGGGCGGTGGCCCGGAAGTCGTCGTGGACCTCGTCGAAGATGTTGCGGCGCATGTACTTCCCTCTACTCGGCCCAGGTGACGATGGCGGGCAGCGCGCGGCCAGGGGCGTAGATCTCGAAGAGCCGCTCACCGAGCAGCGCGTCGAGCTGATCGTGCGACCCGCACAGCGCATCGACCTGGAAGCCTCGCGTGACGTAGCGGTGCAGATCGTGCTCGGCGGTCAGGCCGATTGCGCCGCACACCTGCAGTGCCACGTCGCTGACCGCACGGTGCGCCCGCCCCGCGGCGGCCTTGGCGGTGACCGCCGACAGCCTGCCGCCGTATCGCCACGACTCGCCGAGCAGCGCGCGAGCGCCGGCATGGGTCGCCGCCGCATCGGCCAGAGCGTGCCGCGGGGACTGGAACGATCCGATCGGCGCGCCGAACTGCACGCGCGCGCTGACGTGTTCGACCGCGATGCGCAGCGCTTCCTCGGCCAGTGCCACCAGCTCGGTGGCCAGACCCCGATGCGCCGCGGCGATCGCCCGGTTCCATTCGGTGGACGCCTCGACGAGGGTGGCGTCCAAAGGTCCGCTCACCCTGGTCCAGAACGCCGACGCGTCGAAGGTGTCCAGCCGCTCGCCGTCGAGCCGCGACGCGTCGACCACGCCCACGGACACCGTGCCCATGGGACCCGACACCGGGACGACGAGCCGGCCGTCGAGCGGTCCGAGAACGATGCCCGACACCCGGCCGTCGTCCGAATCGGGGACGTATCCGGAGCTCACACCGGGCAGCAGCACGTGGTCGGCGGGTTCGTCGAGTAGTCCGGCCAGCTCGGCCAGCATGACGCGGTCCAGGCAGTCGGTGAGGGCCAGCGAGCGACCCTGAGCACGAAAGAGCAGTTCGCACGCCTCGACGGGATACTCGGCCTCGATGTCCGACCAGCCCAGCTCGGCCAGCCGCGGACCGATCGCCACGTGCTGAGCCGCACCCGCTGTCGCCGCCGGGGCGGCTCCGGCCCCCGTCTTGCCTGCCAGCTCCTCGAAGAGGCGGAACACGGCCTCCTCGACCATGGGCCACGATTCGTCGGTCACTTGCCCGGTCCTCTGTTCTTCGCGCAGGCGCTCATCACGCCCTTCTCTCTTTCGGCAGCCCGAGGATGTGATCGGCGATGATGCCGCGTTGGACTTCGGCGGTGCCGCCCATCACCGTGGCGGCCCGCGAGTACCACCACTCGGCGCGCGCGGTGTCCAGCGCAGCGCCGCCGCGAGCCGTCCCGGCGATCATGTGCGCTCCGTTGATTTCGAGGATGAGGTCGTTGGCCTCCTTCTCGGCGCGACCGAACAGCAGCTTGTCGATGCTGCTGTCCGCCCCGACCGGCTCGCCCGCGGCCAGCCGACGGACGGTGGTGGCGGTGCGGGCCTGCGCGGCCACCACGTCGACGTACACCCCGGCGAAGCGTTGGCGCTGCGCAGCGGTGGCGCCCGTGATCACCATGTCCTCCCGCAGCCTGCTCAGCTCGGTCAGAACCTTGTTGAGCACCGCGTAGCCGTACATGCCGCGTTCGTACTGCATTAGGTGCATCGCCACCGCCCAGCCACCGTCGACGTCGCCGACCACCCGCTCGCGGGCCACCCGGACGTCGTCGAAGAACACCTCGGCCAGTTCGCGGCGTCCGCTGGCCAGCGCGATCGGGCGGATGGTGACGCCCGGCGCGTCGGCGTCGACCATGATCATGGTCAGACCGCGGTGGCGGCTTTCGGGCGCTCCGGTGCGCACCAGCGCCAAGAGGCGAGTCGCCGTTGGCCCTTGGCTGGTCCAGATCTTCTGGCCATTGATGACGAATCCGCAGGCACCGTCGTCGACTGCGCGGGTGCGCAGCGTGGCCAGGTCGCTACCCGACTCCGGTTCGGAGAAGCTCTGACCCCACCACTCGGCCCCGCTGAGATAGCCCGGCAGATACGTCGCGGCAAGGCCAGGGGCGAACTTCAGCAGGGCGGGGCCGAGAGTCTCCAGCGTCCAGTGTTGGGCCGGTATCGGCAGCATCGCGTAGCCGAGTTCCTCGTAGTACACGGCGCGGTGGATCTCATTGCCGCCCAGGCCGCCTGCCGCCGCCGGCCAGCCGTACCGGTTCCAGCCGTCGGCGTGCAGGCGGGCCATCACCGTGGCGTCATGGGCCAGGCCATCCTCGGCGCTGGTGAACGCGGCCGAGCGCCATTCGTCGGCCGAATCCAGCTCGCGCAGGTAACGCCGGAATTCCTGGCGGTACACCGCGACCTGCGAGACATACTCGTCTTGACGGTTGCCGGCTACGGCGCTGTCGACAGGGGCGGACAACCCGTTCCCCCTTCGTGGGTGCCTGGACCCGGTCGCTAGATCGAATCCGCTAAACAGTTATCTATAAGAAGGTACACTAACTCACACCGCTACTCCCACGAGAGGGATCGCCAATGACGGCTTCACCCGTCGCCGCCGCCACCGTCAACTTCAACCCCGAGACCCGGCTGTTCGTCGACGGCCGGCTGCGGGACTCGTCGACCGGAAAGACCGTCGACAACATCAATCCGGCCAACGAAGAACTGCTCGGGGTCGCCACCGACGCCAGCCCCGAGGACATGGACGAGGCGATCGCCGCCGCTCGAAGGGCGTTCGATGCCACCGACTGGTCGACCAATCACGACTTCCGGCAGCACTGCCTCGAGCAGCTGCACGACGCGCTGCAGGAAGAGAAGGAGGACATGCGCGCCGAGCTGATCGCCGAGGTCGGCGCGACGGTGGGGATGACCTACATCGCGCAGTTGGAGTGGCCGCTGGC
>JAWWOJ010000312.1:0-3826 GCA_033851885.1 Frankiales bacterium
CGCCGGCGAGGTAGCGGTCGAGCAGCGTCTCGTCCTCGCTCTCGGCGATGATCGCCTCGAGCAGCTCGCCGCGCAGCGACTCGATGAGCGGCAGGTGCTGCGGGTCGGGATCGCGCTCGACCCGGTCCCCCGAGGACCAGTCGTAGACGCGCTGGCTGATGAGCCCGATCACGCCCGCCACGCTCTCGTCGTCGGCGTGCATGGGCAGGTACAGCGGATGCACGCCCTCGCCGAGCAGCCGCTGGCAGATCGCGACGGAGTCGTCGAAGTCGGCGCGCGGCTTGTCGAGCTGGGTGATGACGACGGCGCGCGGCATGCCGACGGCGGCGCACTCGTGCCAGAGCTGGACGGTGATGGCATCGACGCCGTCGCACGCCGAGACGACGAAGAGCGCGGCGTCTGCGGCCCGCAGGCCGGCGCGCAGCTCCCCGACGAAGTCGGCGGACCCAGGGGTGTCGAGCAGGTTGACCTTGATGCCCGCGTGCTCGAGCGGGGCGAGGGACAGCGCGACGGAGCGCTGCAGCCGTACCTCGACCTCCTCGCTGTCGCTCACGGTGGTGCCCTCGGTGACGCTGCCGGCCCGCGAGACCGTGCCGGTGCGCGCGAGCAGCGCCTCCACCAGCGTGGTCTTGCCCGCCCCCGCGTGACCTACCACGGCGACGTTGCGGACCAGCTCCGGTGCCCTCGGGTCGGGTGCCGGCCCTGCCTGCTTGGCGGTCTTGGACACGGGGCCTCCTCGGGATCGGCGTGTGCTCACCCTCCCGCCGCTCCGACGGGTGGACAAGCCCTAGTCTCCATGCCGTGATCGGCAGCCAGCTCCGTCCGCACGTCGGGCGGATCGCGGACCCCCTCGTCAACAGGCTGCTGGCCTGGGGCGTGACGCCGAACGCGGTGACCCTGGCGGGCACGACCGGGGTGGTGGCCGCGGCCCTGGTGTTCTTCCCGCAGGGCAGGTTCCTGGTCGGGACGCTGGTCATCACGGTGTTCGTCCTCACCGACACGATCGACGGTGCGCTGGCGCGCAAGCGCGGCACCTCCAGCGCGTTCGGCGGCTGGCTCGACAGCACCTGCGACCGGATCGCCGACGGTGCGGTCTTCGGCGCTCTCGCTCTCTGGTACGACGACAGGTCGCAGGTCATGACGGCCGTCACGCTGTTCGTGCTCGTGAGCAGCCAGGTCATCTCCTACGAGAAGGCCCGCGCCGAGGGCGTCGGGCTGACCTGCGACGTCGGGATCATGGACCGGACGGCGCGGCTCATCCTGGCTCTCGCCGCGACGGGCCTGACCGGGTTCGGCGTCCCGGACGAGCTGCTCGCCGGTGCCCTGTGGTTGCTGGCCGTGCTCTCGTTCGTCACCGTCGTGCAGCGGGCGCTCGAGGTGAAGAAGCAAGCCGAGCTCGCCGCCCGGTGAACCCGTTCGAGTCCGTCCTCTCCGGCTCGTACACCGTCGGGTGGGCGGCTGTTCGCGCCATGCCCGAGGGCCTTGCCCGCCGGGTCTTCCGGGCCGGGGCGGATGCGGCGGTCCTGCGAGGCGGGTTCGAGCAGCTGGTCGCGAACCTCGAGCGAGTCGCCCCGGGGCAGGACCTGAAGCGGGAGGCGGTGCGGTCCTACGCCCGCTACTGGTGCGAGGTCTTCCGACTCCCGTCGATGTCGCGCGACCGCATCGTGCGGGGCACCACGACAACGGGGGAGCAGGTGCTGCGCGACAGCGTGGCGGGCGATCGGGGCACGATCATGGTGCTCCCGCACACCGGCAACTGGGACGCCGCGGGGGCCTGGTGCGGGTTCACGGGTGTCCCCTTCGCGACGGTGGCCGAGCGGCTGAAGCCGGAGTCCGTCTATGAGCAGTTCCTCGCCTTCCGCAGGTCGCTGGGCATGGAGGTGCTGCCGCTGACCGGTGGCGACCGACCTCCGTCGGAGGTCCTGGAGGAGCGGTTGCGCGACGGCGGGACGATCTGCCTGCTGGCCGACCGCGACCTCAGCAAGCGGGGGATCGACGTGGACTTCTTCGGGAGCACCGCGCGGATGCCGGCAGGTCCGGCGAAGCTCGCCCTCGAGACGGGAGCGAACCTGATCCCCACGACGCTGTCGTTCACCGACGACGGCTGGCACATCGTCTTCCAGGACGGCATCCCGCACGCCGACCTCGCGACGATGACGCAGGGAGTCGCCGACGCCTTCGCCAGCGAGATCGCGAAGCACCCGGCCGACTGGCACATGCTGCAGAAGCTCTGGCTCGAGGACCTGGACCCGAGATGAGGGTCGGGATCGTCTGCCCCTACTCCTGGGATGTTCCCGGCGGGGTCCAAGCGCACGTGCGCGACCTCGCCGAGTCGCTCATCGCCCTCGGCCACTCGGTGTCGGTGCTCGCACCGGTCGACGAACCGGAGACGGCAGCGCTCCCGGCGTACCTGGTGGCAGCGGGGCGGACGGTGCCGGTGCCGTACAACGGGTCGGTGGCGCGGCTCTGCTTCGGGCCGCTGTCGCTCGCGCGGACCCGCCGGTGGCTGCGGAAGGGCCGCTTCGACGTGCTGCACCTGCACGAGCCGACAGTGCCGTCGCTGTCGATGATGGCCTGCTTCGCGGCCAAGGGCGCCATGGTCGCGACGTTCCACACCGCGACCGCGCGCAGCCGCGCGCTGCAGGTCTTCGGCACCACGCTCCAGCCCGGTCTCGAGAAGATCACCGGCCGCATCGCCGTCTCTCCCGCGGCCCGCAGGGTCGTCGTCGAGCACCTCGGGCACGACGCGGTGCTCATCCCCAACGGCGTCGACGTCGCGCGCTTCTCCGTGCAGCGGCCGTCGCACGACCGGCCGACGGTCGTGTTCCTCGGGCGGGTGGACGAGGCCCGCAAGGGCCTGCAGGTGCTGCTCGCGGCCTGGCCGGCGGTGCAGGCGCGGGTGCCCGGCGTCGAGCTGGTCGTCGCCGGGCCGGGCGACGTGGAGCCGCCGCCGGGTGTGCGGGTCCTCGGGCTTGTCGACGAGAAGGACAAGCCGGCCGTCTACGCCGCGGCCGACGTCTACTGCGCCCCGAACACCCACGGCGAGAGCTTCGGCATCGTGCTCATCGAGGCGATGGCCGCCGGTACGCCGGTGGTCGCGAGCGACCTCGAGGCGTTCCGCCGGGTCCTCGACGACGGTGAGGCGGGCGTGCTGTTCCCGGTCGGGGACGCCGACGCATTGGCGGACGCGCTGGTCGCTCTGCTGCTGGATCCCGAGCGTCGTCGGCTGCTCGCGGCGAAGGGCAGCCGGGTCGTGCAGGCCTACGACTGGCGGCACGTCACCCGCGAGATCGTCGAGGTCTATGAGACCGTCCGCGCCGCCGCCCCGGTCGAGCTCGAGGAGCTCGAGGAGCCGTACGTCGACGAGCTCGAGGGCGACGACGACCCGTCACGCGTGCCGGAGACCCTCCGCCGCTGGCTGGCCGTCGTCCGTGAGGCCGTGGAGCGGTGAACGCTGCTGTCGCCTGGTCGGTGCTCGCGATCATCCTGATCGCCGTCTACATCACCTGGACCGCGGGCCGGCTCGACCGGATGCACGCCCGGGTCGACGCGGCGTGGGCCGCGCTCGATGCCCAGCTGGTACGCCGGTCCGCGGCGGCTCGTGCCTTGGGGGTGCTGTCGGTCACCCGCGCTGCCGACGAGGCACTCGACGCCACCCCCGAGCGACGGCAGGTCGTCGAGAACGACCTCACGCGTGCGCTCCGCGCAGCATGGGCCTCGCTGCCGGAGGGCGCCCCGCGCGACGAGCTGGAGGCGGCCGCCTCGCGGGTGGCACTGGCCCGGTCCTTCCACAACGGCGCGGTGACCAACGCCCGCACCCTGAGGC
>JAWWOJ010000322.1:0-3019 GCA_033851885.1 Frankiales bacterium
GGTGGGACGGACGGCCCCACCCTGGTCCTCAACGGCCACATCGACGTCGTGCCCGTCGGGGACCTGAGCGCCTGGTCCGTCGATCCGTGGGCAGGCGAGCTGCGCAACGGAGCCATCCTCGGCCGGGGCGCCTGCGACATGAAGGCGGGCCTCGCCTGCCAGGTGATGGCCGCCACGGTGCTCGCGGAGGCCGGTGTGCACCTGCGGGGTCGGCTGGCCGTGCACAGCGTCGTCGGTGAGGAGGACGGCGGGCTGGGCACCTTCGCCACCCTGCGGCGCGGCCACACCGGCGACGTCGCCGTGATCTGCGAACCGACGTCGCTCGCCGTCGTCCCGGCGTGTGCCGGCGCGCTGACCTTCCGCCTCGTCATCCGGGGTCGCTCGGCGCACGCCAGCGTCCGCGACGAGGGCATCGACGTCCTCGACGTCTACGTGCGCGTCCACCAGGCGCTGCGCGACCTCGAGTCCCGCCGCAACATCGACCCGCATCCGCTGATGGCGCACCGACCGATCCCCTATCCGCTCTCCGTCGGCACCCTGCGGGCCGGCGACTGGCCGTCGTCGGTCCCCGACCTGCTCGTCGCTGAAGGCCGGCTCGGCGTCGCCCTCGAGGAGACCGTCGAGAGCGCCCGGGCCGAGCTCGAGCACTGCCTCGCCGACCTCGGTCACCCCGTCGCGGTGCAGTGGTACGGCGGCCAGTTCGCGCCCGGGATGCTGCCCGCCGACAGCCCGCTGCTGCGGCAGGTGTCGGACGTGCACCAGTCGCTGACCGGATCTCTCCCGGTTGTGCAGGGCGCGCCCTACGGGTCCGACCTGCGACTGCTGACCGCGGCCGGCATCCCGACACTGCACTACGGGCCGGGTGACGTCCGCCGCGCCCATGCCCCCGATGAGTCGGTGCGGGTCGACGAGCTCGTCCAGGTCACGGAGGCACTGGTCCTCCTCGCAGCGGAGGTCTGCGGAACCTAGGCTGCTCGCGTGGAGAGAACGCTGACCTGGCTGGGGCTCGTGCTGTGCGGACTGATCATCGCCACCACCGCCGTGCTGGGCGTGATGCGCCTCGTCGACGGCCCGCGCACCCTCAACCACGTGTCCGGGCCCTGCAAGCCGCCCAGGAGCGACACCACCTGCGTCACCGACCACTACACGGGCAGCCCCGTCGGCCGGTCGTGGCTGATCGTGGCGGGGACGCTGACGATCTGCGCCGGTGCCGTCGGCGTGAGCCTGAAGGAGCACCGCACGTCGCTCAGCGCCGCGTGACCACCGTCGGGCTGCTCACGTCATAGGTCTTCCCGGGCAGCTTGAGGAGCGCGAGGGCGGCGGCGGCCTTCTGAGCCGACTGGTCGGTGCTTCCCCAGACCAGCAGGCGATTGCCGCGCAGGACGAGCGAGACCTGCTGCGGCGAGGAGGCCCTGACCACCCAGACGGCCTTGCGCAGCGCCAGCGGCAGACCGCGCACGACGGTGAGGGCGGCCTCCCGCGCCGCCGGGTCGGTCGTGCCCTCCAGCCGGACGACACCGCGGGGCGGGCTGCTCACGATGTCGAACCGGACACCCTGGTCGTCGAGGAGGTCGTAGCGCGACCCGTCCGGAACGGCCACAGCGGCCGTGCGCTCGACGACCGACACCCGAAGGCTGTCGGGCCAACCCCGCGTCACGGTCACCGACGCGACGGCGTCGAGGGCGCGCACGCGCCTGGCGACCGCCGCGGTGTCGACCCGTGCGAGCGGTGTGCCGCGCGCGATGTCGACCGCCCGCGCCACCTCGGCGGCCGTGAGCCGGTGCTCGCCGGTGATGACCACCTTGCGGACGCCGAGCATCGAGGTCCCGAGTACCAGCCAGGCTATGAGGGCGAGAGGCACGAGACCCGCCGCGCCCCACGCGAACCGTCGATACCAGGTGGTGCGGCGTTCCTGGCGGGCCGCCGTGGCCCGTGCCTGCAGCTTCGGCGTGGCGGAGACGACGCGCGGCAGCTTGCTCATGCCTCGCCCCCTTCCAGCAGTCGCAGGACCTCGGGCCCGACCAGTGTCACGTCACCTGCTCCGAGTGTGAGCACGAGATCGCCCGCGGTGGTGCGCGACACGACGGCTTCGGGCACAGCAGTCCAGGACGGCTCGAAGAGGACCCGCTCTGCCGGCAACCGCACTGCGGAGGCGACGATGCCTCCCGTGACACCTGGGACGGGGTCCTCGCGGGCCCCGTAGACGTCCATGACCACGACCTCGTCCGCCAGCGACAGCGCGGCACCGAAGGCGTCCGCGAACGTCGCCGTGCGGGAGTACATGTGCGGCTGGAACACCGCGATGAGCCGACCGCCGCCTGTCATGCCGCGCGCGGCCTGCAGCTGGGCCCGCACCTCGGTGGGATGGTGCGCGTAGTCGTCGTAGACCCGGACACCGGCCGCGGTGCCCTTGAGCTCCATCCGACGGCGGACGCCGGTGAAGCCGGCGAGACCCTCGATGACCTGCGCCTCCGGCAGTCCGAGCTGCACGGCGGTGAGCACGGCCGCGGCGCTGTTGCGCGCCATGTGCTCGCCAGCCACGGGGAGGACGACCGTTCCGAGACGCCGCCCGCGCAGCACGGCCTGGTACGTCGAGGTGCCGCCCGTCGCGGTCAGCTCGAGCATCCGCAGATCGGCGTCCTGCGCGGTGCCGTAGGTGTGCACCTCGAGGCCGCGATCCCTTGCGTACGAGGCCAACACGCGTGCACCCGGGTCGTCGGCGCAGGTGACGAGGAAGCCGGTGACGGTGTCGACGAAGTCGCGGAAGACCTGCTCGTAGGCCTCGCCCGTGCCGTGGTGGTCGAGGTGGTCGGGTTCGACGTTCGTGACGATCGCGGCATGCGGCGCATAGACGAGGAAGCTGCCGTCGCTCTCGTCCGCCTCCACCACGAACAGGTCGCCGGTTCCGTGGTGGGCATTGCTGCCGGCCTCGTTGAGGTCACCCCCGATGGCGAAGGACGGGTCGACGCCGCAGTGCTGCGCCGCCACCGTGAGCATCGAGGTCGTCGAGGTCTTGCCC
>JAWWOJ010000335.1:0-5330 GCA_033851885.1 Frankiales bacterium
CGTTCTGCCCGAGCGTGTTGCACTTGATGCTCGTCGGGCCGGTGGTGCTGCCCGAGCTGCCCGACGTGCCCGACGTGCCTGACGTGCCGCTGGTGCCGGAGCTCCCACTTGTGCTGGTGGTGAGCCCGCTCGTGCTGCCCGAGGTGCCGCCGATGCCCGTCACCCCGCTGGTCGCCCCGCCGGTGGTGAGCCCCCCGGTCGTGCCGGTGGTCCCGCCCTGGGCGTTGTCGACCGGCACCCCGTTCTGCTGCTGCTGCTTGAGGGCGTCGTACTGCTCCTGCTTGAGGCCACAGGCAGCCGACAGGGCGGCAACGCTGAGGAAGGCGACCAGGACGGTCGAGGGGCGGCGGCGCATCGGATGGCTCCTGGGGGGTGGGGGCGGAGGAGGGAGGGGGAGCTCAGGCAGAACGGACGGCGCGGGCGAAGCGGGCCCGTCGGGGGTCAGCGGGGGCGGGCACGAGCGGGTCGCTCTGCGTCAGCCAGGCAAGGCCGAGGACGCCGGCGACAGCCAGGACGGCGAACCACCACTGCGTCGACGGGACCAGCGACCTCGGGGCGAAGGAGGCGGGTCGGATCGCGACCGCCTGCGGTGCCGGGGCGGACTGCGGCTGCGGTACGGCCTGGGGTGCCGGCACCTGTACGTCCGGGGCTGCGGGGAGGGTGCCGCCAGCCATGATGGGCGGCGGCGCCACGACGCTGGGGACGGTCGGGGCGACCGGCGGCGGCGCGGTCGTGCCCGGGTCCTGGGTCACCGGCGGCGACCAGGCGGCCTTCGTCGTGATCGCGTTCTTGCCCTTCAGGGCGATGCTGAACGGGCGCATGTCCGCGGTGGGGAGCAGCGTCGGGATGATCGAGATGCCCTGCGCGGGCGTGCCCTGGCTCCACTCGTTGGCCATCGCCGTGAGGTCGAAGACATAGGCCTTCGCGGCGTTCAGCACCCCCTTCACGCAGGTGGGCGCGGCGTACGGCGGGGCCTTGGTGATCGCCTGCGGGGCGCCGCTGTCGGAGAACATGTCGATGTTCTCGCACGCCGAGATGTCCGCCGTACCGCTCTGCACGTTGTTGGCAGCGGTGTCGACCGGCACGGTCAGCTGGAAGCTGCTGAACAGGGCGCCGACGGGGATCGCGGTCAGGTCGATGTCGAGTGCCGCCAGTTTGTCGCGGGCCGCGAGCGTGTCCGCGACATAGCCGACGCCGAGATCACCATCCGGGATGCCCGAGGCCGCGTTCGCCTGGTCGGGCAGCGTCGGCAGCGCGGCGACCGGGGTCACCGTGGTCTTCTCTGCCCAGTACCACGCCGTCTTCGTCACCGAGGGAGCGCTGGTGTCCGCGTGGGCCGGGCCGGCCAGCCCGACCACCGGCAACAGCGCGATCACGACAGCGACACCGCTTCGTCCCGCGACCCGTCCTGCCCGCACCGTCGTCTCCTCACGTGGCCGGCGTCACAACCGGTTGATCTTGTTTCGCCGCACGTGACCGGATTCCTGCCGCCATCCGGAACTCGTCCGAAACGGTAGGGAGAGGGTGATCACCTACCGACGCTGGAGCTCAGGCGGGTGGGTTGTCCAGGGTCCAGCCGCGTACGGGGTCGCCGGCGACCTGGGGCGTCTGCCGGCCGTGCGGTTCCTGGTGCAGCGTGATCGCCTGCGCGTAGTAGGTCCCCCAGCGCAGCGACTCCCCGACGGTCGTGATGCCGTTGTGGTTGGCGTCGGCCTGGCCCTGGGCGAGCCCGAGGTCCCACACCAGCCCGGACCACACCGACTCGTCCCACTGCGGGAACTCGTAGGACTTCTGGGTGGACTTCGAGCTCGTGGACACGAGCGTGCGGGCGCTCGGGAGGTTCTCCATGAAGCCCGCCGCCTCGCAGCCGGCGATGTCGACCCAGAGCTTGCCGCTGCCCTGGTTGAGCGTGTCCGCCACGAAGGTGTCCGGCACGTAGCTGTTGTCCTGGGCCCAGAGCTTCTCGTGGCCCCCTTCCTGCCGGACGTGCCCGGAGAAGTGGAAGAGCGTGAAGGTCCCCGGGGTGCTCTTGCTCGCCAGCCACTGCAGCCCGGCGCGGAGGGCGGCGCCGGACGCCTGCCCGTCGGCGAGCATGCGGATGTTCTCCGAGGGCCAGCCCGAGGCGAGCAGCAGCGACCGGATGAACTCGACGTCCTGCGCCCCGGCGTAGGTGTCGTGGGTGGGCTTGACGTAGTGGGTGACGCCCACCAGCAACGCGTAGCGGTCCTTGGCCGCGGCGAACGCCGTCGGGCGCGGGTCGTTGAACGGGCCTGGCGGCGGTCCCAGCGAGGCCTCGACCGGCACGCCGGTGTTGGCCTTCGTCGCCACCTTCACGACGCGCCGCTGCGCAGGCGCGGGCTGCTGCTGCGTCAGGTGGGTCAGCGGGATCTCCACGACCGGTGTCTCGCCGTACACCGTCTTGGTGGAGATGGCGCCCGACACCACGATGCCGACGCCGGTCAGCAGCACGAGGGCAGCTGCCCAGGCGACTGCCTCGACCAGCCAGCGGGGGGCGCGCTTGCTCACCTGTCGACCTTCGGCAGGTTGGCGGCGCGGGTCAAGCGAGGGCACGCTCGAGGTCGGCGAGCAGGTCGTCCGCGCTCTCGATCCCGACGCTGAGCCGCACGAGGTCGTCCGGCACCTCGAGCTGCGACCCGGCGACGCTGGCGTGCGTCATCCGGCCGGGGTGCTCGATGAGCGACTCCACACCCCCGAGCGACTCGCCCAGGATGAAGACCCTGGTACGGCGGCAGACGTCCAGTGCCTTCGCCTCACCGTCCGCGAGGCGGAACGACACCATGCCGCCAAAGGACTTCATCTGCTTGCTGGCCAGGTCGTGCCCGGGGTGGTCGGGCAGTCCTGGGTACAGGACCTCGCGCACCGCGCTGCTGCGGGTCAGCAACTCCACGACGCGCTCGGCGTTCTCGCAGTGCCGGTCCATCCGGATGCCCAGGGTCTTGATGCCGCGCAGGGTCAGCCAGCTGTCGAACGGACCCGGCACCGAGCCCATCGCGTTCTGGTGGTAGGCCAGCTCGTCGCCGAGGGCCGCGTCGCCCACGACGACCCCGCCACCGATCACGTCGGAGTGACCGCCCAAGTACTTCGTCGTGCTGTGCACCACGATGTCGGCCCCGAGGGTCAGCGGCTGCTGCAGGTAGGGGCTGGCGAACGTGTTGTCGACGACCAGCAGCGCCCCGGCCTCGTGGGCGACGGCCGCCAGACCGGCGATGTCGGCGATGCCCAGGAGCGGGTTGGTCGGCGTCTCGCACCAGATCAGCTTCGTCGTGCCGGTCATGGCCGCGCGGGCGGCGTCGAGATCGCCCAGCGGCGCGGGGGTGTACGTCACGCCCCAGCGCTCGAGCACCCTGGCGAACAGCCGGTAGGTGCCGCCGTACGCGTCGTCGGGGATGACCACGTGGTCACCGGGTTTGAGCACCGTGCGCAGAATCGTGTCCTCCGCGGCCAGCCCGCTCGCGAACGCCAGCCCACGTACGCCCTGCTCGAGGGCGGCCAGGCAGGTCTCGAGCGCGGTACGGGTCGGGTTGCCACTGCGGCTGTACTCGTAGCCCTTGTGCTGCCCGACCTCCTGCTGCACGTAGGTCGACGTCTGGTAGATCGGGACCACCACGGCCCCGGTCGTCGGGTCGGGCTCCTGGCCCGCGTGGATCGCCAGCGTCTCGAAACCGGTCATGGCGTCAGGCTACGTCGCTGCCGCAGGCGTGCCAGCACCTCCGCGTGCTGCGGATTCCCCTGCTCCACAGCGTCCACCGTCAGCACGGGCACCGCTTCGTCGGACCAGCCGACGGCGAGGTCGACGGTAGGTGGGAGGGCGTCGACCGGCCGCAGCCTGAGCCGCCCGAGCATCAGTCCGAACGTCTCGCTCTGGAGGGCCTCGGCGGCACCTGCGAGGTCGAGTGCGAACCAGCTCTGTTGCAGCGGCCCCCGCGCGGTGAACCCCCGGACCCCGTTGCGCGACAACCACGCCCTGCCGTCGTCGTCGAAGCGGAAGACGACCTCGGGCACGTTGACCGTCGCACCGAGCCCGTGCAGCCGTAGCGCGCAGCCGCCGTCCACAGCCCACGTGACGCCCGCGGCCCGCAGCGAGCCCGCGAGCTGGCTCAGATCCGACGTGAGCGAGCTGTCCAGCTCCGCGTCAGCGGCGAGCAGCGCGTCGACCCGGGCGTCCACCTCGGCGAGCAGCTGCTCGAGCGTGATCCGGGCCTGCAGGCCGCACGCCGCCAGCAGGCGGTCGAGGGTCTGCACCGTCGGCGACACTCGCCCGGACTCCCAGGCCGCCACGGCCGGCTGGCTGGTGCCTGCGGCCTTCGCCAAGAGCCGTTGGCTGAAGCCCGCGCGGGCCCGCGCCTCGCGGAGCAGGTCGCCGACATGCATGCCGGCAGTCTCGACCGTGCCACTCCTGCCGCGCCGAGGATGTCCCCAGCCCGCCGGGGCCCATACGCGATCCGAGATCGCAAGACGACATCTCGTATGGCAGTCGTCTGGCAGTCGTCTGGCAGTCGTCTGGCAGTCGTGTGGCGGCTGGCGCGGATGCCCGCCTCGTCATTTGTGCGAGAGGAAGGCGAGCACGTCCTGGCGCGTGACGACGCCGGTCGGGCGACCGTCGGCGACGACCACCGCCGCGTCGGCCTTCTCCAGCGCGACCATCGCCGCGTGCACGGGCTCGCCCGCGCCCACCATCGGCAGCGGGGCGCCCATGTGCTGCGACAGCGGGTCGGCGAGCTCGGCCCGACCGTTGAACAGGGCATCGAGCAGGTCACGGTCGTGCACGGCCCCGACGATCTCCGCCGTCATCACCGGCGGCTCCGCCCGCACGACCGGCATCTGCGAGACGCCGTACTCCCGGAGGATGTCGATGGCCTCGCGCACGGTCTCGTTCGGGTGGGTGTGCACGAACTCCGGGACCGCGCCGGCGCTCTTGCGGGCGAGCACGTCGCCGACGGTCTTCTCGCCGTCGTCGCTGGTCAGGAAGCCGTAGTCGGCCATCCAGTCGTCGTTGAAGATCTTCGACAGGTAACCCCGGCCGGAGTCCGGCAGCAGGACCACCACGATGTCGTCGCGACCGGCCGTGCGGGCGACCTCGAGGGCGGCGACCACCGCCATCCCGCAGGAGCCGCCGACGAGCAGGCCCTCCTCGCGCGCGAGCCGCCGGGTCATGGCGAAGGAGTCGCGGTCGGACACGGCGATCACCTGGTCGGGGACCGTCGGGTCGTAGGTCACGGGCCAGAAGTCCTCACCGACGCCCTCGACGAGGTACGGCCGGCCCGAGCCACCCGAGTAGACCGAGCCAACCGGGTCCGCGCCGACCACCT
>JAWWOJ010000340.1:0-4742 GCA_033851885.1 Frankiales bacterium
CGGGCACCATCGAGGAGGTCCTGCTCGCGTCGTCGGCCGCCCGCGGCGGTCGGGCCCGGCTCAACCCGGACCCGCTCGACCTCACCGAGGAAGACGTGCTGTCGCGGGTGTGCGACCTGCTCGACCGCAAGCTGTTCGAGTCCTCGGTCGCCCAGTCCGTCATGGCGATCGCCGCCACTGCCAACGGTCTCGAGGCCTCGGTCGCGGCGCTGCTCGGCGTGCTGCAGCGGTTCGTCGGCTACGACCTCGCGGCCGTGATGCTCGGCGCCGAGAAGTCCGCGTACCTCGCCGTCGGCCAGCCCACCGGCCGCGCGCACTACGACGCGTTCCTCACCGCGGCGATCGAGGGGCTGTCCTCCTACGGCGGCTCGCAGCTGGACCTATCCGGCCTCGACGTCCGCGTTGCGCAGGCCGGCGGCAAGCTGGTCGACGACCCCGACGAGCTGAGCGGCGGGATCGAGATGGCGACGTTCCTGTCGATGCCGCTGCGCGGCCACGGCGGCACCGTCGTCGGTGTGCTCGCGCTGTCGTCGGCCGTCAAGCAGGCCTTCGGTGAGACGGCGCTGTCGACGTTGAACCTGATCGAGGGCCCGGCTGCCATCGTCATCGACAACGCCCGGCTGGCATCCGGCCGCGGTTGATCAACAGGAACTCGCACACGTGACACGCTGGCGCGTCGGCCTCGCGATCCCCTGTTGATCACCCGCCGCCGGGCCGTCAGCTGACGGTCCACTCCTGGCCGGCCGGGGTGTCCTTCACGAGCACGCCCAAGCCCGCGAGCTCGTCGCGCAGCCGGTCCGAGCCCGCGAAGTCCTTGGCCGCCCGGGCCACCGCGCGCTGGTCGAGGAGGTCCTGAGCGCCCGCGGGCAGTACCGCTGGGGGTCGGCCGACATCGCGGGCGAGGTCCAGCCCGAGCAGCCGGTCGGCCCACGCAAACGTCTCGAACTTGCAACCGGCCGGCATGGCCTCGTCCTTCTCGAAGGCCCGGAGCACCTGCAGGGCGCGAGGGGTATCGAGGTCGTCGGAGAACGCGTCGAGGATGCCCTGCTGCACCTCGGCGCACATCGGCTTCGACGGCTCCTCGGCCCAGGCGGCCACCGACGCGCGCCAACGGGAGAGGGTCTTGTGCGCCCCCGCGATCTCCGCCCAGGACAGGTTGGCCTGCTGCCGGTAGCGGGTCCCCAGGAACGCGAGTCGCAGCGCCAGCGGGTCGTACCCGCGGTCCACCACGTCGGAGACGAGCACCACGTTGCCGGTCGACTTGGCCATCTTGCGGCCCTCGAAGAGCAGGTGCTCGCCGTGCACCCAGTGCCGCACGACCTCCTTGCCGGCGTAGCAGTCGGTCTGCGCGCGCTCATCCTCGTGGTGCGGGAACCGCAGGTCGATGCCGCCGGTGTGCACGTCGATGACGTCACCGAGCAGGTCGAGCGACATCGCGGAGCACTCGATGTGCCAGCCCGGGAAGCCGCGGCCCCACGGCGAGTCCCAGGTCATCTCGCGGTGTTCGCCGGCCCTCTTCCAGAGCGCCCAGTCGGCGTGGAATCGCTTGCCCTTGGCGAGCTCGGCGGCGTCGGCCCGGTGCCCGGCGCGCAGCTCCGACAGCTTGTTGCCGCTGATGGCGCCGTAGGAGGGGAAGGACTCGGCGGAGAAGTACACGGTCCCGTCGCCACCGACGTACGCGTGGCGCTTGTCGACGAGATCAGCGATGAGTCTCAACATGAGGTCGATGCATTCAGACGCTCGAGGGTACGCGTCGGCCGGCCGGATCCCGAGCAGGCCGAGGTCGCGGTGGAACGCCTCCTCGTAGAAGCGGGCGATCGCGAACGGGTCCTTGTTCTCGGCGCGCGCCTGCGCGAGCAGCTTGTCCTCCCCGTCGGCGTCGAGGTTCGTGTCGTCCTGCAGGTGCCCCACGTCGGTGATGTTCTGCACGAGCTGCACCTGCACCCCGTGCATCTCACAGGTACGCCTGATCAGGTCGGTGAGCAGGAAGGTGCGCAGGTTGCCGACGTGGGCGTACCGGTAGACAGTGGGGCCGCACGCGTAGACCCGCAGCATCCTGGGCGTCGACGGGACGATCTCCTCGACCGCTCGGGCACGCGTGTCCATCAGGCGAAGCACGCCGGCCAGCCTAGGCCGACGGACGAAACGGGCACAGATGGCTAACGGTCCGTCAGATCACGGTTGCAGATGGCAACTTTGGGCTAGGTTGCGGTCCTGTGGACGACCGTCGCCCGGTTCCAGCGTCCTTAAGGATGTCGGGCTGCCTGCACGGCAGCGGGAGAGGGATACCCGGTGACTGAAGCGATCGCGCGCGAGCTGGTGGTGCTGCCACCCGTCGCGGACGATCCCGTCTTCACTGAACCGCTCCCCGAGCGAACCACGGGTGCCGCGCGCACCCTCGGGAACGACCCCCACGACTTCGCTGCCCTCTACATGCGGCACCGGTGGTCCTTTGCGCTGCACGCTCGGCGGTTCCTCTCCGACCAGCGCGACATCGACGAGGTGGTGCAGGAGGGCTTCCTCAAGCTCTTCCTCGCGATGCCGGAGCTCGAGACGGAGCTGCAGGCGCTCGCCTACGCCCGCCGGACCATCACCAACCTCTGCATCGACCGCTATCGCGCCGACCAGCGCCGGCCCCGACTCGTCGACCTCGAGAGCGTACGGATCGACGACCTTCCCGAGGACGACGAACTCGACCCGGTGGTGGCCGCCGAGGACGCGGCCATCGTGCGGGAGGCCCTCGCACTGCTGTCGCCGCTGCACCGCGAGGCGCTCATCAAGCGGGAGGTCGAGGAGAAGTCGCTCCCGCAGATCGCGGTGGAGCTTGACCTGCCCGTCGATCAGGTCAAGCACGTGCTGCACCGGGCTCGCCGCTCGCTGCGGCGGCTGCTGGTCGGGACCTACGTCGAGCCCGGCGTCGACCTCGACCTGGCCACCGTGCTCGCCGCCAACCGGGCCAGGGCTGCGGCAGCCGCAAAGCCGACCGGTGCCGCCGTCATCGCCCTCCTGCTCGTCCTTGCCGGGGTCATCGGCCTGCGTTCCTCGCAGTCGGGAGGCAACACAACGGTGGCAGGCGATGTACCGCGCGGCCTCGCACCGGATCTCGGAACCGACCCGACCCAGCCCCACGGGGTCGTCGGCCTCGCACCGGCTCCTGTCGCGACGGTCTCACACACCCCCTTGTCCCGACCGACCCACGCGACAGGCTCCACCGCCACCCCGGTCACCCCGGCGACGCGACCGGTCACGCACAAGCCGATCGTGACGCCTCCGGTCACTCCGCCGGTGAGCTCCCCACCGCCCGCCACAGGCACTGGTGGCCCGGTCTCACCTCCGAGTGACAACTTCGTCCTCCTCGGGATGGGCAAGACGGCCGCGGTACAGGTGAGCGAACAGCAGCGCGACCTCAGGCCCGCGGGCACGGTGAGCAGCAGCCTGCTCACCGCGACGACGGCCGACGGGGCCTACTCCCTGCAGCAGGCACTCACGTTCACCCCGGCCGGCGAGCTGGACCAGGTCACCCTGAACGAGGCAATACCGCTGGCGTCCGGTGACAGCGTGGGAACGACGGTGCACCACACCTCGACCACCTCGGCTCTCCTTACGGATGGCTCAATCCAGGTGCAGACGACGGGCACGGCGTCTCCGCTGGGAGATGTCAACGGCGTGACCGCACCTACCCGCACAGTGATGGTGACGATCGTCCTAGCCGCCGACCGCGTTCAGGTTGTGCAGGAGAAAGTCACGATCGCCCCCGCCCCCGCGCCATTGCCCACCTCGACCCCCGAGAGCGCTCCCACTACGGGCAGCGCGACCCCCGACGCTCCGGCGCCCGATCCGACGCTCCCGCCCGACCCCTCGGGGTCCGCGGTGGGCGCGCCCGGGCTACCGGTGGTGGTAGAAGACCCGACAGCCCGCTAGGTTTCGGATGAAGTTTTGTCTTGTGAGGAGGACGACCAACGGGCGCTATGTGCGTCCCAGTAGGTAGCGGGTCGTTTGTCGGCCCCCTCGCAATACCGAATCCGACCTCGGACGGTTGGAATCGGTGAAGCGCCTCGGCGCTTCGTGTGGCCGCTCAGAGCGGACGGCCCCTGGTTCGTCGAAAGGGATCTACATGTCACGAACGTCTCAGGCGCTCAAGCGCCTTGGCGTCGGCTCCGTGAGCGCGGTAACTGTGCTCGCCATGCCGTACGTCGGCGTCTCATCGGCCTTCGCGGCCGCGGGTGACCCGCCGGTCACCTCCATCACCAGCCAGACGAACGGCGCCTCACCCCGGAACGACGGGACCGACACGACCGTCAAGATCTCGGCCAACGTCGCGTACCAGCCGGTTGCCGCGCCGGGTGCCAACCCGAACGCGCCGACGGCCGTCACGTTCTCCTACGCGCCGAGCGCAGGTTCCGACGTGGTCATCGGCACCGACACCACGGCCCCTTATTCCATCGCCTGGACCCCGCCTGTTGGCGGCGGCGCCTTCACGCTGAAGGCTCAGGCCCTCAGCTCCACCAGCGCGCCGATCGGGAACCTGGCGACCAAGGCCACCACGGTCGCGGACGCCCCGTCGGTGCACATCGTCTCTCCCGCTGAGGGCGACCCCATCGGCATGTTCGGCGGCAAGATCATTGTCTCCGGCACCCGCTCCGCGGACTTCCCGGCACTGAGCGTGACGGCCCAGTCCCGCGACAACGGCCTCGGAACCCTGAGCGCGGCGGGCGCAGCCACGGCGGTCCCCGCGACCACCG
>JAWWOJ010000422.1:0-3090 GCA_033851885.1 Frankiales bacterium
TCCGGCGCTCGAACCCGTACGGCGCCACCACGTCGCACACCGACTCGACCCGCGTGTGCGCCGAGCGCGGCGTGAACTCGGCCATTCCGTTGTTCTCGCAGACGAACACCACAGGCAGCTCCCACAGCGCCGCCAGGTTTACAGTCTCGTGGAAGTGGCCGGCCTGCACCGCGCCGTCGCCGAAGAACACGACGGCCAGTCGGTCCGAGCCGTCGAGCTTGGCTTTCAGCGCGTCGCCGGCGGCCATCGGCAGGTTGCCGCCGACCACGCCGGTGGCGCCCATCAAGCCGTGGGCGGTGTCGACCAGGTGCATCGAGCCGCCCAGGCCCTGACAGAGACCGGCCGAGCGTCCCATCAGCTCGGCCATCGTCTCCTTCATCGGCGCGCCCTGGGCCAGCGCGTGGCCGTGGGCGCGATGGCCGCTGTAGACGGCGTCGTCATCACGCAGGTGACTGCACACGGCCGCCGCCACACCCTCAGAGCCGATGCTGAGATGGATCAGCCCGTGCACCTGGAGGGTGCGGTAGAGCTGGGCGACACGTTCCTCGAAGCAGCGGATCCGCCACATCGTCGTCAGGAGCGCCCGCGCGTCCTGGCGCCCGAGTCCGGCCGTCTTCGTACCCCGTGCGCGCTTGCCCGGAGCCATGCCGTCGGCGTCAGGCGGCCACCGGGGCCGCGCCCAGCACCTCGCGGACGGCCCCCGCGATCTTGTTCTCGTCGGGCAGCACGTAGGCCTCCATCGGCTCGCTGTAGGGCACGGTTGCGTCGAGTGCGGTCACCAACTTGATCGGCGCCTTGAGCGACGAGAATCCGTGCTCGGCGATCTCGGCGGCGATGAACGACGCGGCGGAGGCGTGCCGGGTGGCCTGGTCGGCGAGGACCACATGACCCGTCTTCTCCACCGAGGCGAGGATCGTCGGCATGTCGAGCGGTTGCAGGGAGCGGGGGTCGATGACCTCGGCATCGATGCCCTCGCCGGCCAGCGTCTCGGCCGCTTCGAGCGCCTTGCCGACCGTCCAGCCGGTGGCCACGATCGTCACATCGGAGCCGGGCCGGCGGATCGCCGCCTCGCCCAGCGGGACGAGGTACTCCCCCTCCGGAACGTCACCGTGCTCGAGCACGAGCAGGTAGTGCATGAGGTACACGACAGGGTTGTCGTCGCGGACGGCTGAGGCCATCAGGCCCTTGGCGTCGGCGGGCGTCGCCGGCAGCACCACCTTGAGCCCGGGGACACCGCAGAACATGCTGTAGATCGAGCCGGTGTGCTGTCCCGCCCAGCCGGCGGTGAAGCCGTAGCCGGCCTTGAGCACCAGCGGCACCTTGACCCGCCCGCCGCTCATGTACCGCAGGCGCGGGCCCTCGTTGACGACCTGGTTCATGGCCACGAGCATGAACTCGGACATGAGCAACTCCACGACCGGTCGATAGCCGGCGAGCGCCAAGCCGACGGCCATGCCGATCTCGGCCGTCTCGGAGATCGGGCTGACCCGGACCCGGTCTGACCCGAAGGCCTGACGCCACTTGTCGTCCTCTGAGGGAGCGACGTCCTGGCCATAGAAGAGGACGGTCTCGTCCCGGGCCATCTCCTGGTGGAGCGCCTCTTCGACCGCCGCGATGTAGGGGATCTCACGTGCCATGGGCGCGCTCCTATGCGTAGACGTGGTTAGTGGCGGCTGCCGGCTCCGGGAAGGGGCTGCCGAGCCCGAACTGCACGGCCGCCTCCATCTCGTCGCGGGCCTGGACGGCCATCTGGTCGCCGTCCCCGGCGCTCAGCGTGCCCTGCTCGATCAGGCGCGCGCGGAAGCGGGGCACGGGGTCACCGCGCAGCGCGGCCTCGTACTCCTCGCGGTTTCCGAACACCGTGATCGCCTCGTGCTCGGGGTAGTGGAGCGGCACCCCGGGCGGCGCGATCAGGTTGCCATGGGCCGACAGGCGGTAGACCTTTGATTCGACCAGCGTGGGGCCGTCGCCCCTGCGTGCGCGAGCGACGGCGTCGCCGACCACCTCGTAGACGGCCACGGGGTCGCCCCCGTCGACGGTGACGCCGGGCATGCTGTAGGCCACGGCCTTGACCGACAACGGCTCACCGGCGGCCGCGTTGGCGTCCTCCTGGTCTGAGCGGGTGCCCACGTTGTAGTTGTTGTTCTCCATCACGTAGACGATCGGCAGCTTCCACAGCGAGGCCAGGTTGAGCGACTCGTGGAACGCGCCCTGCTTGGAGGCGCCGTCGCCGAAGAAGCACAGGACGACCTGGCCCTGCTTTCGCAGCTGCGCGGCATACGCGACCCCGGTGGCCTGCGGGATGCCCTGGCCGACGATGCCCGACGTGCCCATGAAGCCGCGCTCGGGATCGACCAGGTGCATGGAGCCGCCGTAGCCGCCGCACAGGCCATCGCGGCGCCCGTAGATCTCGGCCATCATCGCCCCCGGGTCGTTGCCTTGGACGAGCGGGTAGCCGTGGCATCGGTAGGTGGCCATCATCTGATCGCCGGGCTCGAGCGTCGCCAGCGAGCCGACGATCGACGCCTCGGCGCCGTCGGCGAGGTGGGTGTGGCCGCGGATCACGCCGGGGTGCTCCTCGAAGGTGCGCTTGACCCGCTCCTCGAACTCGCGGATCCGCAGCATCTGCCTGAAGATCCAGACCAGGCGATCGTCGTCGGTGTCGGTCGTGCTCACTGTCTGCTCCTCTCCCGTGCTCATCTGACACCCGCGCGGAACTGCGCGGCGGTCGTCTCGTACGCTCGCTCGAACTCCTGCTCGATCGGCAGGCTGCGCAGTTCCGCCGACAGCACCTCAACCCCCCACGGGCCCCCGTAGCCGACGTCGCGCAGGACCTCGACGTAGCCCGGAATGTCGAACTCGCCCTCGCCGGGCAGCTTGCGGTGGTTGATCGTCTCGTCGATCGGGTCCGTCATGTTCTGCAGCTGCCCGTCGGAGAGCTCGACCCAGGTCAGATACCGGAGCGGGATCCGGCCCAGCTCATCGGGGGCGATACCGAGCTTGGACATGTGCCAGGTGTCGATCGCCAGGCCGCCGTTGTCCCTGCCGGCATCGGTGACCAGAGTGACGGCGGCGTCGAGCGTGTTGACG
>JAWWOJ010000427.1:0-2529 GCA_033851885.1 Frankiales bacterium
CAGACGGCCTTCTGGATTCGCGACATAGTTATCTCATCGCCGGAACGCACCGGCCGAGAAACGAAAAGCCAACACAGACAGAAGGATTGAAGAAATGACCAGCATCGCCCGCACCGCCGCCCGCTACATCGCCGTCCCCGCCATCATCGGTGGAGCAGCCCTCGGCCTGGCCGGCATGGCCAACGCCACCCCCGCAGGCCAGGCCCCGATCGGCCCCGGCTACTCCTACAGCCCAACGGTCAAGGCGCAGCCCGCACCGGCCGCCAAGCCCGGCTGGCACAACAACCATGGCCCGGCGTACATCGCCCACTTGACCGGCAAGGGTTAGGCACAGCCCGGACGGATGAAGCCCCCTCCCATCGCGGAGGGGGCTTCGTCGGGCTCTGGTTGAAGAGCGGTGTCAGTCGGTCGGCGTGGTCCAGACTTTGTCGATGGTGATCTTGATCCGCGTGCCGTAGTCCGCCATCGCTTCGCTCAGCCCGAACTTGGCGGCGGCCTCCGCGTACTTGGCCCAGTACGGTTCGTCGGTGCGGCAGTCGACGTCGGTGGCGTCGACGGTGGCCTCGCCGCCGATCACGATGACGCCGCCGCCGTTGCCGTCGGAATCGAGGTTGAGGCTGACCCTGGGGTGGCGCTGAACGTGGGCGACCTTCGCCGCGCCGGGCGCCGTGTAGATGAACACGGCGGCTCCGTCGAAGTGGAACCAGATCAGCTTCGGCACGGGCTGGCCCGACTTCGCGACAGTGGTGAGCCAGCCGTACTGGTCGTTGGTCAGTCGGTCGATGACTTCGGGCGTCAGATCAGCGCTCATGAAACCGAATGTAGTCTCCGGCTATGACTCTCAACCTCACCGTCGATGAACTCCTGACCACGACCCGCTCGGTCCGCAAACGGCTCGACTTCGACAAGCCAGTGCCGCGCGAGGTGCTGCTGGAGTGTCTCGAACTCGCGTTGCAGGCCCCCACCGGATCCAACGCCCAAGGTTGGCAGTTCGTGTTCGTCGACGACCCGGAGAAGAAGAGGGCGTTGGCCGACATCTACCGGACCGCGGCAACGCCCTACCTGGACGCGGAGAAGCCGACGTACGGCGACAGCCGCGACGAGCGCACGCCGTTGGTGATGGGCTCCGCGAAGTACCTCAACGAACACCTTCACGAGGTTCCGGTCATGCTGATTCCGTGTCTCGAGGGCAGGCCGGACGGTGCGCCCGCGGGTAGGAGCGCCAGCTTCTGGGGGTCGCTGCTTCCCGCGGCGTGGAGCTTCATGTTGGCGTTGCGCTCCCGCGGCCTCGGGTCGGCGTGGACGACGCTGCACTTGGCGGGCGACGGCGAGAAGCAGGCCGCCGAGGTCCTCGGCATCCCGTTCGACAAGTACTCCCAGGGCGGGTTGTTCCCGATCGCCTACACCAAGGGCACCGACTTCCGGCCTGCCAAGCGGCTGCCCGCCGAGCAGCTCACCCACTGGAACACCTGGTGAGCTCCTAGCACTGGGTGAGGATGCGAGGGCCTCGCTCGGTGATCGCGATGGTGTGCTCGGAGTGCGCCGTGTTCGACCCGTCCGCCGAGCGCAGGGTCCACCCGTCCCCGTCGATGGTCAGGCGATCGCTGCCGCGCGCCCACCACGGTTCGAGCGCAAGGGTCATCCCGGCGCGCAGCAGCAATCCGCGCCCGCGTCGTCCGCGATTGGAGACGTGCGGATCCTCGTGCATGGTCCGGCCCAATCCATGGCCACCGAATTCGGCGTTGACCCGATAGCCGGCTTCGGCGGCGACGTCGCCGATGGCGGCAGAGACGTCGCCGAGCCGACCTCCTGGCACGGCTGCGGCGATACCTGCGTCAAGCGCTCGTCGCGTCGACTCGACGAGCTCCTTGTCGGCGGGATCGGCGCCGTCGCCGACGATGACCGTGACCGCAGAATCGGCCACCCAGCCGTCGATCGACACCGCGAAGTCCAGGCTCAACACGTCGCCGTTGCGCAGCACGCAGTCGCGTGGCATGCCATGCAGCACAGCGTCGTTCACCGACAGGCAGATGACGTTGCGGAATGGGCCACGACCGAATGACGGCGCGTAATCCCAGTAGCAGGACTCCGCTCCCCGCTCGGAAACCAGCTCCCGGGCGTGGTGCTCCAGTGCCATCAGGTTGACGCCGGGCTCCGCCTCGGCCGACAGCATCGCCAGCGTCTGTGCGACGAACTCACCCGTCACCGCCATCTTGTCGATCTCGTCGGCAGTCTTGAGTTCGATCACGCCCGGCCTCCGTCCTATCGGTATTTCTATACCGCTACGACGGTACCAGCTCCGGTATATGAATACCGGCTATGCTGACCTGCATGGTGCGCCTACCGCTGAGCCCCGAGCAGGTGAGAGCCGGGGAACGGCTCGGCGCGCTAATCAGGGCGGCCCGAGCCGGTCGCGACCCCGAGACGATCGCGCGTCACGCCGGTATCTCGCCCGAGACGCTGCGCAAGATCGAGGTCGGAAGAATCCCCAGCCCGAGCTTCGGCACGGTCATCGGACTCTGCAATGCG
>JAWWOJ010000184.1:0-3128 GCA_033851885.1 Frankiales bacterium
GCTTCCAGCGTTTCTCGATGACGCAGATCAGGTGGCGGGGCTCTTTGGGGTAGGGGCCGTGGGCCTGGCCGGACTGGAAGTCGTCGTAGGTGAAGGCGACGTAGTCCTGGGGCTCCTTGCCGCGCCCGTGGTTGAGGACGATGTCGGAGTAGTCGACGCCCTGCCAGTTGGCCTTCGCCGAGTTCGGCGTCCCGGCCAGGCTGGCGAGGGTGGGGACGAGGTCGACGTGGGAGATGAGCGCATCCGAGGTGACCGGGCGCGGGTACATCTTCGGGTTCGAGTAGACCAGCGGGACTTTCAGCGACTCCTCGTAGAAGTTGAAGTTCTTCTGCCGCAGTCCGCCGTGGGAGAGGCCCATCTCGCCGTGGTCGGAGGTCCGGATGATCAGCGTGTCGTCGATCATCCCGTTCGATTCCAGCTTGTCGAGCACTTCGACCAGGTAGTTGTCGGACGAGCGCATCAGGTTGCCGTAGAAGTTCAGGTAGCTGCGCTTTTCGACTTCGCTTTCGGGCTTGCCGGTGAGGTTGAAGATGCGCAGGAACTGTTCCTGGACCGACGGCTTGGTCGAGAGGTCTTCTTCGTTGGTCGGCGGCACTTCGATGTCACCCGACAGCCACGAGTCGTCGTAGCCCGATTCGTCGAAGGTCTTGCTCGGATAGAAGAGGACGTCGTGCGGGTTGACCAGTGAGACGACGAGGAAGAACGGTTCCTGTTTGCCCGCCACGGTGTCGAGGTACTGCATCGCGCCCTCGGCCGCCTGCGCCGCCTGGCCTTTCGATTCCATGATCCGGCCGTCGTTGTTGGTGACGCCGCCGCCGGCCTCGGAGATGCTCTGGTTGGCGCCCGCGTCCGGCGGATCCCAGCGGTCGAAGCCGTACTGTTCGAGATCCGACGGCTCGGCTTCCGCGCCGGCCGGTTTCGAGCAGTGCCACTTGCCCTTGTAGACGACGTTGTAGCCGGCCGCCTTCATCACCGTGCCGAGGTTCGGCAGCGAGGTCGGCAGGTTCACCTGCGGGAATTCGTCGGCTTCCATGTTCGACTCGAGCGTGTATTTGACGCCGTGCTGAGCGGGGAAGTAACCGGTCATCAGGCTGGAGCGCGAAGGGGAGCACATGCAGGCCGCCGTGCAGGCGGTTTCGAAGCTCAACCCGTGGCGGCGCAGACGCCGCATCCCCGGCAGGTTCTCCCGCATCCAGTTGGCCGGGAAGTGCTGGATCGCCCGTTCCTGGTCGGTCAGGAAGAGGATCACGTTCTTGCCGCTCAGGCCTTTCGAGCCGTTCGGGGCGGCGAACGCGCTGCCGAGCCCGAGACCGGGAGTGAGCAGCGCCGCGGCCGCGGCCCCCGCGCCGGTCCCGAGCAGCTGTTTGCGGGTCAGACCGCCTTCGCGGCGCTCCTCATCGGTCATCGAATCCTCCTGAAGATGTCGACCGCGTTGCTTTTCTGCGCGGTCGAGTAAACGTTGCGGCCGTCAGGGCTGACGACCACCGAGCCGGTCATCGCCAGCGCGCGGCCGCGACTGCAGCCGCCGACCGTCGCCGGCGCCAGGCAGCCACGTTCGCCGGGCTTCTGGTTGACGACGCCGGAATTCAGACTGCGATCGAGGACGTCGATCGCGCCGGTTTCGAAAGCGGCGATGTAGAGGTTGGTGCCGGACGGCGAGAGCGCGAGCCCCTCGGGCGCCTTCATCGCGCGGCCGAACGAGCAACCGGGCGCGCGCAGGAAGACGAGGCAGCCGCTCGGGTTGCCGAGCCCTTCCGGGATGTTTTCGCCCTCGGGCCGGGCGGGTTGGGCGAGGCCGATGCCTTCCGCGGACGGGCGGAACATCGTGACGCTGTTGCTGCCCAGCGAGGTCGCGTAGACGTTGCCACTTTTCGGCGAGACCACCAACGCGTTGACGCCGTTGATCTCGTAGCCCTGGGTGCAGCCGGCCACGACCGCGTCGGTGATGCAGCCGCTCCCGTCGGTCGCCTGGCTGAGCGCCCCGGTCGACCGTTCGCGATAGAGGACGTCGACCGCGCTGGAGAAGGGCGAGGCGGCGTAGACGGCGGTGCCGCTGTTGTTGATCGCCATCCCCTCGATGTGGTTCATCGCGGTGCCTTGGGCGCAGCCTTCGGCGGCCGCTTCGGTGATGCAGCCGGCGGTGCCCGGGAGCTGGGTCAACGCACCCGCTTTGCCGGCGCGCGAGAACGAGATCACCCCGCTGCCGGCGAAATCGCCGACGTAGACGTTCTTGCCGTCGGCAGAGACGACCACCACGTCGGGCCACTTCAGCGCGCGGCCGGTGGTGCAGGTCGGGATCGGCAGGCCGGAGATGCAGCCGGAGGCGCTCGGCGGCAGCTGGCGCAGTTGACCGGTCTTGCGGCTCCGAACGAAGGTGGTGATCGAGGAGCCGCCGCGCGAGGTCGCGTAGACGTCGCGCCCGTCGGGGCTGACGGCAACCGAGTCCGGCCCGATCAGGCCGACCGCGGGGCCGCAGCCCTGGGCGCCTTTGGCTTTGCCGACGACCGAGGCGACGCAGCCCGCCTTGCCTTTCGGCTGGGTGAGCGCGCCGGTGATCGGGTTGCGGTCAAAGACTGCGATCGAGTCACTCGCGGATGCGGCGGCGTAGACGTTGCGCCCGTCGGGGCTGATCGCGATCGCCCGTGAGCCGACGCCCGGCCCCGGCCCCTTCAGCGCCCGCGCCTGGCCGCAGACCGTCTTGGCGCCTTTACCGTCGGACAGGCAGCCGAGCCGGCCTGGCAGCTGCGTGAGGCTGCCGATGTTGGTTTCCAGCGGCGGCAACGCAGTTTTCGGCGCTTTTTCGGCTCCCGACGCGAGCGCCGGGACGACGAGCAGCGCGACGATCGCCAAGAGGCCGAGGAGGGTGGGGTGGAGGTGCCGGGGACGCATATGACGCTGGCCCGCGTCGGAACCGATCACCGTCGTGCGCCCGCCGGGGAATCTCCCGGCGGCGTCGGACGGAAGTTGCGACTTCTTCATCGGCTGCCCTTACCGGATAGGGCTCCGATCACGCCGACGCGGATCCCGAGCCACGGGTAGGTCGCCGTATAGAAGGTGTTGTCCTGCGGCTGCAGGCCGACCGCCGAGATCCACAGCTGGTAGAGCGGCGCGTTGGCGATGCCGCCGTG
>JAWWOJ010000444.1:0-3421 GCA_033851885.1 Frankiales bacterium
ACCATGCCGACCGCGTTCTCCCAGGGCTTCGCCCCCGAGGTCGCGGCCGTCGCGGTGAGCGACTGGGCCAGCCGCGGCCACATCCAGGAGCAGCTCATGCACACCGACGACGTGGCGGATGTCCTCACGGGGGTGCTCGTCTCCCTGATCGGCGCGCCGGGAGTGGGCGTTCCACGCATCGAGCTCGCCTCGCCCTCGGCGGTGGCCGGCACGACCGCCCATCTCCGCAAGGTCGAACAGCCGGTGACCCGCACATGAGTAATGACAAGGTCTACATCCACGAGTACATCGACATCACCAAGCAGGGCCGCGCCAAGTACATGCACCACATGACGGCCAACTGGAGCCCCCTGGCCCAGGAGCAGCGGGGTCAGCTCTGCTACGGCGTGTGGGGCACGGTGGGGTCAACGGGCCGCTGGCCCCAGGTCGTGAACCTGTGGGAGGAAGACGGGTGGGACGGGTTGACCTCGTCGTTCGCCCACGAGCTCGCCGATCCCTCGCTGCAGGACCCGGCCCTGGCCACATGGTGGGCGACTGCCGCTGACCTCCGCAGCGGCGGCGTGGACCGCATCCTCGTGCCACATCCCAGTACGCGGACCATCGAGGAGCTGTGTCGCGCGAGCACGAGCTACGCCGCGTACGCCCACGAGATGGTGACCGTAGAGCCCGGCCGAGCCGGCGAGTTTCTCGACCTGGCCGTGGACGGCGTCGGCGAGGCGTCGGACAGCGGGTGGGTGCTCATCGGTGCCTTCCGCACCGCCATGCGCCACGACGAGGAGGCCCTGCTCCTGTGGGGAGTCCCCGACTGGCCGAGCTGGGGCAAGGCCGAGCAGCGGATGGCGGAAAGGGCCGCGGACGCGATCCCTTCGGCAGCGCGCGAGCTGCTGCGGTCGCGCGAGCGGATCCTGCTCGTCGACGCGCCGCTTTCGCCGTTGCGCACGCACCGCCAGCCGCACCGTGAGGACCGCACCGGTTGGCAGGACTGACTCCTCGCTGCGTCAGCGCACCCGCAGGTCGGTCAACTCGGCAAGCACCGCCTGGGTGTGCTGTCCCAGCGCCGGGACGGGCCCCGGGGCTACGTCCCAGGTGTCGGACTGCACGGGTGGGCGCAACGACAGGAAGCTTCCACCGGGGCACTCGGTCTCGCACCAACGGTCCCGCTCGACGAGCTGCGGGTGCTCCAGAACGTCGCTGACGGTGTTGAGGCGCGCATGTCCCAGGCCCGCCTGGTCCGCCGCCGCCCGTGCCTCGGCGAGGCTGTGCCGGCTCGTCCAGGCAGCGATCGCCTCGTCGAGTTCGGGGCGTCGCAGTACTCGGTCTGCGTTGCGTGCGTACCGCGGGTCCTCGGCCAGGTCGGCGCGGCCGAGGACCTGCTGGGCCAGCCGCCGCCACTCGCCGTCGTTGGTCGTGCCCAGCACGACCACCTGCCCGTCGTTGGTCCGGTAGGCCCCGTAGGGCGCCACCATCGGGCTGCTCAGGCCGTTCGGCACCGGGTCCTGGCCGCCGTAGCGAGCCTGGTTGAGCGCCCACCCTGCCCAGTCCGTCACGACGTCGAACATGCCCACCGACAGCGCCGACCCGCGGCCGGTGCGCTCACGCTGCAGCAGGGCCGCGAGCACGGCCTGTGCGGCGTGCATGCCCGCGCCGATGTCGGCCAACGGGATACCGGGTTTGACCCGCGCGTCAGCGGTTCCGGTGAGCGCGCACGAGCCGCCTTCGGCTTGCACCAGCAGGTCATAGGCGCGGGCCGACTCCATCGGTCCGCCGCGGCCGTAGCCGCTGACGTCGACGGCGATCAGTCGCGGGTACCGCGCGAGAAGGCTGCGGGCGTCCAGCCCCAGTCGGGCCGCGGCACCGGGCGCCAGGTTCTGCACCAGCACGTCCGCAGTGGCGACGAGCTGTTCCAGGGCTTGCCGGCCGACGGGCTCCTTGAGGTCCAGCACGACGGACTCCTTGCCGCGGTTCGCCCACGCGAAGTGCGCGGAGGTTCCGGCGACCACATCGTCGTAGCTGCGGGCGAAGTCCCCTCCCGCCTGGTTCTCGACCTTGATGACGCGCGCTCCGAGGTCCGCCAGCTGACGGGTGCAGTGCGGCCCCGAGATCGCCTGCTCGAGCCCGATCACCAGCAGCCCGTCTAGGGGTGGCGAGCCGCGATCCTCAGGCGTCATGTCGCGACCCCTCCCTGTGTTGTATACAACATACGTGAAGGTGCGAAGCAGGATGGACGACAACGGCGTGGCCTACGTGGAACTGGATGACGCGGACAAGGCCAACGCCCTCGACAAGCGGCTGAGCGACGAGTTGGCGGACGCGGTGGCGGCGGCGGTGTCGGGCGGGGCTCGCGTACTCGTGCTGTCCGCGTGCGGACCCGTCTTCTGTGCGGGCGGGTCGCTCATGGGCCTGCTCAAGCCGCAGCATCCGCTGTCAGCGCTGTACGCGGGCGTCGAGGCGCTCAGCGCCTGCTCGCTGCCGACGATCGCCCTGGTCGACGGAGCTGCGGTCGGCGCCGGTGTCACGCTGCCCCTCGCATGCGATGTGATCATCTGCACGCCTCGGGCCCGCTTCGACCCGCGCTTCCTCGACATCGCCATCCACCCTGGCGGCGGACATCTGTGGCGGCTCGCCAGGCGGATCGGGGTCCAGGGAGCGGCGGCCCTGGTCCTGTTCGGCGACGAACTCGACGGCGCTGAGGCCGTGCGGGCTGGCTTGGCGTGGCGCTGCCTTCCGGTGGAGGAAGCGCGGGCGTTCGTCGACCGCCTCGCCACCCGGGCCGCTGGCCGACCGGCGGAGCTCGTGCGGCGCACGAAGCAGACCCTGCGCGACAGCGCCCCGCTGCCGAACGCGACTGAGGCGGCCGTCCTGGAGTTGGCGGCGCAGGAGTGGTCGGTCCGGCAGCCGGAGCACCGCCAGGCAGTGCAGGCACTCGCCGCTCGGTTCGGTCTCCCGGTCTAGCGCCGGCTCCACGCGCTACACCCGCTCGACGACCAAGGCGGAGCCCATGCCGCCGCCCGCGCACATTCCCACCAGGCCGAGCGTCCCGCCCGTGCGGGCGAGGGCGTTGACCATCGAGACGAGCATCCTGGTGCCGGTCGCCGCGATCGGGTGTCCCAGGCTGCAGCCGCTGCCGACCGGGTTCATCGTCTGCGGGTCCACGCCAAGCGCCCGGCTGAAGGCGACCGGGACGGAGCAGAAGGCCTCGTTGATCTCCCACAGGTCGATGTCGCCGAGCGTCAGGTTCGCGCGCTCGAGTGCCCGGGGCGCGGCCACCGTCGGGGTCAGCCCGGTTCGGGCCGGATCCAGCGCCGCGTTCGCCCAGCCCCGCACGCGCGCGAGCGGCTTCAGGCCGTGGGCTGCCGCGTAGTCGGCAGTGGTCACCACGACAGCTGCGGCCGCGTCGTTCAGCCCCGCTGCGTTGCCGGCT
>JAWWOJ010000476.1:0-5448 GCA_033851885.1 Frankiales bacterium
GGGCGATCTTCTCGGCCGACTCGCCGGCGCGCAGCCGCGCCTGGATCTCCTTCGGGGAGATGTCGGGGACGTCCTCGTCCCCGGGGCGCGGCAGATCACCGCGCAGCGCGGCGGCCAGCGTCGCGTCGAGCGCGACCTTGAACGCACCGTTGGACGAGCCGCGGCGGGTGGCCAGCATCACGTGCCGACCGTCCTCGCTCACCGCGACGACGTGGAGCTCACGCACCGTGCCTCCGTTCACAGCGCCGGGGGAAGGTCGGCGCCGTGTTGCAGTCTCCCGTTCAGCGGGGTGACTGCACAAGCAGGCCGGCGTTACGGCCGGACGGCACCGACGTAGTCGCTGCGGAACGCGGGCTGGATCTTCACGACGTCACCGGTGTGCGGCGCGCTGATCATGTTGCCGTTGCCGATGTAGATGCCGACGTGGTGGATCGGCGAGCCGTAGAAGGTCAGGTCACCGGGCTGGATGTCGGCCTGGCTGACGTGCGGGCCGCTGGAGTACTGCGCCTGGCTCGAGTGCGGCAGCGAGACGCCGGCCTTGCCCCACGACCACATGGTGAGACCGGAGCAGTCGAAGGAGTTCGGACCGGACGCGCCCCACTGGTAGGGCTTGCCGAGCTCGGCGTAGGCCGCCTGGACGGCCACCGAGGCGCGGCCGCTGGCCGGGCCGTTGTAGGTCGGGACGTCGAAGCTGCGGCTGCGGCTGGCGCGGTCGGCGGCGGCGGCCCGGGCAGCCGCGGCGCGCTGGGCGGCGCGGAGCTTGGCGCGCTCCTCGGCCTTGAGGCCGTTGAGGAGGTGCTGCTGCTCGGCGAGAGCGGACTCGATGGTGGCCTTCTGGTGGGCCATCGCCGTCGCGACAGCGGTCTGCGCGACCTGCTCCTGCGCGGCCTCGGCCTGCACGGTGGCCAGCCGGTGACGGGCCGTCGCGGCCGACGCCATCTCGGAGCTCTGGCCGACCGCGATGCGGTCCAGCGACGCGGCCCGGTCCAGGAAGTCCTGGGGGGTGCTGGTGCTGACCAGCTGCACGAGCTGGTCGGTGCCGCCGGACTGGTAGGCGGCGGCGGACACGGCGCCCATGTGCTGCCGGATGGCGTCGAGCTCGGCCTGGGCGGCCTTGACGCGGGCCTGCGCGACGACGGCGCGACGGGTGGCGGCAGCCAACTCGATCTTGGCGTTGGCGTACTGCTCGACGGCCGCGTCGACGCGGGCATTGAGCGTGTTCACGCGGGCCTCGACCTGCGCCAGCGTGGGTTTCGGGTCGGCGGAGCTGGTGCCGGGCAGCACGCTCAGGACGCCGGAAGCGACGACAGCGACGACAAGGAGGGGACGCAGGATCGTGCGGGGGCTCGCCAAGGGAGGCGGGTCTCCTTCTTCCTCTACCGCCTACCGGGTGAGCTGACGGGTTCGGGCGGGAAGGCTGCCCTACGACGCCTCCTGCCGGTGTGACCCGGTTCTCGGCGCCGATTCACCCCAGGGAAACGTGGTTCCCCGGCTCCGCGCGAGGGCGGGTGCCCCCGTGCAGACTCGGCGGTGGCCCGGGTGCCGCACCCCCGTGTGGGGTGCTGTCACACCATGTGGACCGGACGCCAGGCTAGCGGGCGCCCGCGACCCGGGACAACCCACCCCCAGGCCGTGTCGGGAGTCTCAACCCGCCCTTGAGCCCGGGTTTTCCTTCCTGAGAACCGGGACGCCGAGGGGCACAAGCCGCAAACGGGGCACCAGGCCCGAATCGGCCAGCACATCGAGCGCCTGCGCCTCCCCCGCGTCGACGTCGTAGACCCCGGGTGCGCCCAGCAGCACCGTCATCACGCAGTCGCCGCACTGCACGTCGCGCACCGCGCACGTGTCGCAGTCGATCCGCATCTCCACTCCGCTTCTCCGACGGCTCGGGCGGCCGTGAGCGGGACGCTAGGTGGGCGGTACGACAGATCCAGGTCTCGGCACGACCTCGACGGCGTCGACGGCGGAGCACCAGCGGCACGACACGTGCTCCACGACGTCCTGCGTGATCTCGCGGTCCTCCACGAGCTGCTCGCCGGCCAGGTCGACGTGCACGTACTCCTTGGCGCGGGTCGTCCGGGTCACGTCGAAGCGCGTCAGGTTGCCGCACTGGCGGCATCGCCATCGCGTGTCAGGACCAGGCAGCTGCACAGGCACCGCGCCACCCTATTCGCCCCGCCGCCCCCCGGCCGTGGATGTAAACAGAGGGGGTCGCGGAGCGGCTGTTCGCCAGCCCATCTGTTCACATCCACGGCGGGCGCGGGGGTCAGCTCAGGACGTCCTTGCGGCGGAAGTTCCAGAAGGCGAGCACGAGGGGGATGGCGACCCAGGGCAGCATCTCGAGCAGGCCGCTCGTCATCTTGGTCGCGTCCACAGGGTCGACCAGCAGGTCGAGCCAGGCCAGCCAGTAGTGCGTCGGCAGATAGCTGCGCACCGACCCGAGCGCCGACACCTGGTCGAGGATCTCGCTGACGACGACGAGCACCGCCGCTCCCCCGACCGCCGTCAGCGGCGCGTCGGTCATCGTCGAGAACAGGAACGACAGCGCCACCACCACCGCCATGCACGCGATGACGTAGCCGGTCGCGAGCGCCAGCCTCGACAGACCGGTGTTGACGCCGAGGGCGCCGGCCACCGGGGTCTGCACCGAGGACCACCCGAACGCGATCGTCCCCATCACGAGGGCCGCGAGCGGTACGAGGAGGACGGCCGCCGTCGCATACAGGCCTGCGACCACCAGCTTCGTGCGCAGCAGCCGGAACCTCGGGATGGGCCTGGTCAGCAGGTACCGCAGCGAGCCCCACTGCCCCTCGCTCGCCACCGCGTCGCCGGCGAACAGCGCCACCACGACCACCAGCAGGAACTGCGAGGTCGCGAGCAGCATGAACAGCGCGAAGTTCAGGCCGCTCGAGGACGCGACATCGACGAGCCCCGGCGAACCGCCCCGGTCGTTGCCCGGCCCCCCGTTGGTGATCAGCGCGATCATCACGACCACGGGGATCGCGACGAGGGCCAGGAACGCATACAGGGTCCGGCGACGCTTCGCCTGCCGCTTGATCTCGACGCCGATCATGTCGTCCCCAGCAGCTCGAGGAAGACGTCCTCCAGCCGGCGACGGCTGGCCACGCCCTCGACGCCGACCCCCGCCTCGACGAGCCGGGCCACGACCCAGGTACGGGACTGGTGGTCGTGCAGGTGTACGACGAGCGAGCCGTCGACGACCTCCGTCTCCAGGTCGCTCAGCACCCGCACCGCGCGGTCGAGGTCGTCGACCTCCACGCGCACCGTGTCCTCGTCGGCGAGCAGCTCGTCGACCGTGCCGTTCGCGACCATCTTCCCCTTGCTCATGACGGCGACGTGGGTGCACATCTGCTCGACCTCGGACAACAGGTGGCTGCTCACCAGCACGGTGCGTCCGGTCTGCGCGACGGCCTGCAGCACCTCGCGGATCTCCTTGATCTGCGGGGGATCCAGCCCGTTCGTCGGCTCGTCGAGGACGAGCAGGTCGGGGCGCCCGAGCATCGCCTGGGCGATGGCGAGCCGCTGCCGCATGCCGTGGCTGTAGGTCCGGACCGGCCGGTGCACCGCGTTGCCGAGCCCCGCGATGTCGAGAGCCTCCTCGACATAGGAGCCCTCCATCGACGGGGCGATGCTCGTCCAGTAGAGCCGCAGGTTGTCCATCCCGCTGAGGTGCGGCAGCAGCCCCGGACCCTCGATGAAGAAGCCGATCCGGCTCAGCACGGGCGCGCCGCTGACGACCTCGCGGCCGAACACCTTGACCGACCCCTCGCTCGGCTTGATGAGCCCCGCGAGCATCCGCAGCGTGGTGGTCTTGCCGGCGCCGTTCGGGCCGAGCAGCCCGAGGACCTGTCCCCTCTCCACGACGAGGTCGACGCCGTCGACGGCCCGGAACCCGTCGGCGTAGGACTTCGCGAGGCCGCTGATCACGACCGGCGGCACGTCGTCGTCACCCAGGTCCGGCGGCTTGCGGTGCCGCCGGGTCCACACGTAGCCGCCGATCAGCACGATCCCGAGCGCGATCAGCCCGGAGACGAGCGCCAGTCCGCCGTACCCCTTGGCCTTGGAGAGCGGGACGAGCGGGAGTTCTACCTGCGCGTTCGACAGCGTGTACGTCGCAGGGCTCAGCGGTCCGGCATAGCCGAGGTCGGTCGACGCCACCGACACCCTGATGTGGTGCCCGGCGGGCACGACATGGGCGAGCGCCGGGAGCGTGATCGTGACGTCACCCGCGGGTACCCGTACCGGGGAGAGCTGGCCGTTCGGGAGGGTGGCGGAGCCGCTGGGGCCGACGTCGAGGACCTTGGCGAACAGCACCGCCGTACCCGTCGTGGAGGTGACGTGCAGGGTGAGCGTGCCCGCGCCGAGGATCTCGCGCGTCGCCTTCAGCGTGGGGGTGTTCCAGGAAGCGCTCTGCCCCGGGATGTCGAGGCCGAACGCACCAGCGAGGTCGGCGATCGCACCAGCACCCGGCACGCTGCTGATGCTGGCCGGCCGGCCACCCGCCGGGTTGGTGACGGTCTGCTGGCCGCCGCTCAGGCTCAGCGCGGTGGGGCTCGTGACGGGCAGGCTCGAGGAGCTGCCGTCACCGCCGCTGCTGCGGTGCCACTGAAACAGCGGGCCGGTGCTGACGCGGGCCTTCTTGAGATAGCGGTCGAACCAGGTGCCGGCCATCCCGCGGATCCGGGCCTCGGTCGCGCTGCTGAAGCTCTTGTCGTGACCCCCCTGCAGCCAGCGCAGCGCAACCGGAGTTCCCCTGGCCTGCAAGGCTTTCGCCGTCGTGAGCGACTGGCTCAGCGGGAACAGCGTGTCGTCCTCGCCCTGCACGAGCAGCGTCGGCGCGGTGATGCGGCTGGTGTCGGGACTGGAGTATTGGAGCAGCTTGTCGTCGGCGGCGCTCGGCACACCGGTCTCGGCGAGGTGCGTGTAGGTCGTGCAGATCCGCTGCGCGAACAGCGCGCAGCCGTTGCGGCTGCCGAGGGAGAAGAAGACGGCTGCGTACTCGGCCTTGAAGACGCCGCCGGGGATGAGCGAGGACTGCAGGGAGTTCCAGGTGATGACCGGCACGATGGCGTCGACGCGCTTGTCGAGGCTCGCGCCCATCAGCGAGATGCCACCGCCGTAGGACTCCCCCATCAGGCCGACGCGCGGGTCCCCCGGTCCGTCCTGCAGGACGTCACGTCGCTTGCTGAGCAGGTCGATGAGGCCCTGCAGGTCCTTCACCTCGGTGTCCGGCGCGTCGAGCGCGATCCGGCCGGCCTGGGTGTTGAACGGCTGGAAGCCGCGCATCGTCCAGGCGAGGGCGACGTAGCCGTGGGCGGCCAGGTATCTGGCATCTGCGGCGACGCTCTGCTCGGTCTGGCCGAAGCCGGGGCTCACGATGACCGCCGGCGCAGGCTTGCTGCTCTGCGGCAGGTAGAGGGTCGTCGG
>JAWWOJ010000194.1:0-4317 GCA_033851885.1 Frankiales bacterium
GCACGGCGACCTGCAGGTCACCCACGTGTTCGTCGACGGTGACGAGATCACCGGCGTGATCGACTGGTCCGAGGCGGGCCAGGGCGATGCCCTGTACGACCTCGCCAGCTTGACGCTCGGACACGAGGAGCACCTTGGCGACGTCGTCGTCGGCTACGGCACCGGCGTCGATCTCGACGTGATGCGCGCGTGGTGGTCGTTGCGAAGCCTGGAGGCGGTCCGCTGGCTGGTCGAGCACGGCTTCGACCCGTGGCCCGAGGTCGCCGTGCTGAGATCCCGGCTGTGAGGCTGCACGAGCCCGACGGCCACGAGTGTTGTTCTGCCGCATCGAGCGGGCCATCTCCGGGCGCGAGTTCGAGTACTGCGGACCGGCCTGGTCCGCCGGGGCGACCCGCTCGGGCACGAAGATCTGCCTCGACGTCGTGGTCATCGGTGGATGCTGGCCGCTACCAACGCCGGCCGACCGGTTCAAGCGGCGTTGACATCCGTCGCCATCCGCGCATACCGCTGCGTCAGGTCGACGCCGTCGGGTCAAGCGACCGGCGACGTAGTTCCACGACGGCTGGAGCACGCCGGCGCAGTCCACGCTTTTGTTGCTCCAGAACGTCTGGTCGGTCGGCCGCCACGATGGGCCGCGGCTTCACTCGGTGCGCAATCCATCGGCCCGCATGAGACGCCACAGGGCGGGCATGCTGGCCGCGGTAACGAGCAGCACCACGCCGGCCGCGATGCCGGCGACCGACCCCACCATCGTCCAGTCGATGCGGACGCTCTCGCTGACCATCTGGAGCAGCACGGCGCCCAGCGTGATTCCCGCGATGACCGCGAGGGTGAGCCCGAGCAGGATCGGCACCGCGGCCTGCCAGAGGATCGACCAGGCGATGGTGCTGCGCCGGGTGCCGAACGCGACCAGGATGGCCAGCAGCCGTCGCCGGTCACGGAGCTGCTCGAGCACGGTGACCAGCAGGCTGGCCCCGATCAGGAGAAGGATCACGACGGCCCCGATGGACAGCCCGCGCTGGATCTGCGCGAACCGGTCGGTCTGCACGGTGACCAGGAATCGGCTGATGTTGCCCAGCGGGTTGATTGCCCAGATCGCGTTGCGCACGCGGTCGAGCACGTCGGGCACGGTCGGGTCGACCCGGATGTACAGCGAGAGGTCGGCCTGGTGTAACGCGACCGACGGCGCGGCGGCCGGGGTCACCAGCAGGCCGTCGCGGGGATTGCCGTCGAGCGGGTCGGGTCGCCCATCCACCACCTGGGTCGCATCGGACACTGTCCACAGAGGACGATTATCGACTGCGGGCCCGGTCGGCTGTCCATCCGGTCCGAGCGGTGGGCTCGGTAGGCCACCCAGCTTCAGCGTCGCGCCGGGCTGTAGGACCAGCGCGCCGGGGTCGGTCCCCTTGACGATGTACACATCGCCGTCGCGGCAGTTGGTGAGGGTGGCCAGCTGCTCGAGCATCGCGCAGTTGCCGACGGTCATCGACGTCATCGCGTTGTCGTCCTTGGCGGACGACACGGTCAACGTCGTGTTGGTCAGGGCCGACGTGACGCCGAGCGTGCTGCGCAGGCCGGACTCGACGGCCGTCTGGTCAGCCCAGCCGTTGGGCGATGGCACCGAGACGTAGATCTGGGCGCGGCGGGTGTCCTGCCCGGTGACGTGGGTGTTGTTGGCCTGGACCGAGCTGAACAGCATCTGCAGGCCGATCGTCCCGGCCACCGCAACCGCGATGCCGGTCACCGCGCGGGCGGACGTGGTGCCGTCGAGCTGAAGCCGACGCACGGCCAGCTGCCACGACACCGGCCCACCCCCCAGCCGGCGCACTGTGGCCTGGACGAGCCACGGCAGCAGCGTCGCCACGCCGATGAGCAAGAGAAGAACACCGGCGACCACCTGTGTGGTGTTGATGCCGCTGCGGTCGCTCACCTGCCCGATGAGCGGGAGCAGCAGCACGACACCCACCACTGGCATGGCGAGGCGCCACCACAGCCGGCGTTTGGCATCGGGGCCGCGCCGGGTCACGCCGAGCGGCTCGATCACGACGCGGCGCAGCGACAGCAGCGTGATCGCGACCGCCACCGCCGGTACGCCGATGGCGATGAGGACGGCCATCCCGGCGCTGGGCGTAACGTCGGAGCTGAACACGCTCAGGTTGAACAGCACGAACTGCGGCGCCAGCGCCCGGCCGAGCAGGAAGAAGCCGACCCCTGCGACCAACCCGAGGAGCCCGCTCAGCAGCGCCTCACCGGCCGCGATCCGGCGGGCCATGCCGGCGTCGGCGCCGACCAGCCGGATCCCGGCCAATCGCCGGTCGCGACTCTCACCGCCGAACCGTACCGCGGCCGCCACGAAGATGCCGACCGGCAGCAGCAGGACCACAAAGATGATGACGACCAGCAGCAACAGCACCGGGCTGAGCGGTTGGCTGGTGCCGCTCGGCGTTCCGAAATGCTCGCGCCGCACGACCGTGCCCTGGTCGACGGTCAGGCTGTCGCTGCCGGCGTAGAAGGCCAACTCGCTCGGCCCGGTCAGGCCGGCCGAGCCGATCTCGCCGACGATGGGCCCGCTCAGCCGTTGCCGCAGCAGCGCGGCCGACGGCGAGTCGAGCAGGCGGTGCAGGGCGGGCGAGACGACCAGTTGGCCGGGGGCGGGCAGCGCGGTCAGGCCGGGCGGCACCGGCGCGTGCGGACCCTCCGGCTGCAGCAGCTGACCGCGGATGCCCTGGTCGCGCCAGCCCGTGTCGACCAGTCCAATGAGGATGGTCGAGTCAGACCGCTGGACCGTGGGGCCGCTGTAGGAGACCACGTCGCGTGCGTCGGAGCGAGCGCTGTGGGCCTGCATCATCGACGGGATACTCGCCGCGAACAGCAGGCAGGCCACGCCCAGGCCGACCCCGAGCGCGGTGAGCACGGCCCGGACCAAGCCGGACCGGCCACCGCCCAGGGTCATGCGCATGCCAAGCATCAGCTCGGTGGCGAACCTTCTCACGCGACCCGCTCCAGGTCACCGGCGACGCCATCTCGGACGATCACCTCACGATCGGCGTAGGCCGCCACCCGAGCATCGTGCGTGACCAGAACGACGGCGGCCCCACTCTCGCGGGCGGCCCGGGTCAACAGCACCATCACCTTCTCGCCATTGAGCGAGTCGAGCGCTCCGGTCGGCTCGTCGGCGAAGACGACCCGCGCCCCAGTGACCAGGGCGCGGGCGACCGCCACCCGCTGGCCCTGCCCGCCCGAGATCTGGCCCGGCAGCTTGCCCGCGACATCGGCCACCTCGAGCTGGTCGAGCCAGTCGCGGGCCCGCTGCTCGGCCACCCGCCGCCGCACCCCGTCCAGCCGCAGCCCGAGGGCCACGTTCTCCAGACAGGTGAGCTCGGGCACCAGCTGGCCGAACTGGAAAACGAAGCCGAAGGCGCGCCGGCGCAGCGCACTTCTGTCCACATCGGATAGCCCCGAGACCTCGCGGCCGGCGTAGACGACCCGGCCGGCGTCGGGGCGCACAATGGCCCCGAGGCAATGCAGCAGGGTGGACTTACCGGAGCCGGACGCCCCCATCACGGCCACGATCTCGCCGGCCCGCACGCCCATCGATGCCCCGCTCAGGGCCGGTGTGGCGCCGTAGGTCTTGTGCAGGTCGTCGGCGATGAGCAGCGCCTCACCACCCGCGCTCATGACGTCACCCGGGCGGCGAGTTCGTCGAGGCGGGCCGCAGTGAGTTCGAGCCACCGCAGGTCGGCCTCCAGGTGGAACAGCGCAAAGTCGCAGATGAGCTGGTCAGACAGGTCGCCCCCGGTCTTGCGCGCAGTCAACTCGCGCATCATGCGCAGATGCTCCCGGCGCTGGACATCGAGGATCTCCTCGGCCGACCGCTTGGTCAGCAGGGCCAGCACGACCTTGGTGTACAGCACATTCTGCAGGTAGGGCTCGGGGCGCTCGGGCTGGCTGAGCCAGGTCTGCACGTCGGTGATGCCGGCCACGGTGATCGCGTACCGCTTGCGCTCGGGACCACCGCCCGGCTCGACCGCGTCAACTTCGATGAGACCGTGCTTGAGCAGGCGCGACAGCGTCGCATAGACCTGCCCGTACTGCAGCGGGCGTTGGGGTGAGAAGCGCTCGTCGTAGACGCGCTTGAGGTCGTAACCATGGCGGGGCTGGCCCTCGAGGAGCCCCAGGAACATCTGACCAACCGACACGACGAGGACTATACACCAAGACTATACACGTGGTGTATATCGACGGTGGATAGTTCCCGAAGCGCCCAGGGCCCGGCAGCTGTCGTCACGTCGGCCCGGACCCGCTGACCGAGTGCGG
>JAWWOJ010000070.1:0-3265 GCA_033851885.1 Frankiales bacterium
TGACCAGCTGCACCGGTGAGCTCTGCTGACCGGTCGCAACGGCAACAACCTGGCAGTTGCGATCAGGTGAGGTGCCTCTCCAGCGACTCCACCTTGCTGGTCAGCGCACCCGAGATCCCCTCACGCAGGTCCGCCTTCAGCACCAGCGACACCCGCGGCGACACAGCCGCGACGGCCATGGTCGCGGCTTTCACGACGGCCATCACCTCGTCCCACTCGCCCTCGACGTTGGTGAACATCGCGTTGGTCTCGTTCGGCAGCCCCGACTCCCGCACGACCCGCACGGCGGCCGCGACCGCCTCCGCATAGGACCCCTCCGGGTCGGGGGATGCCGGCGCGATGGAGAAGGCGACCGTGAGGCTCATCGCACACCGCGTACGAAGAAGTGCGCGAACGGCGAGCCGATCGTGAGCACCAGCAGGGTCTTCGGCCCCGACCAGCCAACGCGACCGCGCTGGGTGAGCACGAGGTAGACGAGGCCCAGGAACAGCACCCCGTGGATCGGCCCCATGACGGGCACCGCGTTGAACGAGGTCGTGCGCTTCAGGACGGAGCAGACCAGCAGGATGGCGAACGAGACGGTCTCGACGAGGGCGACGAGCCGCAGGGCACGCAGGGTGGTGGGCTCAACAGCGGTGGTGGTCATGTCTCCAGCTCGAAGTCGTCGAAGTCGAAGCCGGGTACGACGACGCACCCGCAGACGACAGCCTGCCCTCCCTCGGGCGTGGCCGCCTGCCACTCCCCGGGCTCGACCAGGTGCTGCAGGACGCCACCCGGCCCGAGCTCGACCGTGTGGTCCAGGGCGGGCACGTCCAAGGTGCCGCCGAGCGACAGCAGCAGGGTGCCGCCGCCCTGCCAGAGCCACAGCTCGGAGGAGCGGACCCGGTGCCAGGCCGACCGCTGACCTGGCTCGAGGAGGAACAGGATCGACGTCCCGGGTGAGCGGTCACCGAAAGCCGTGGGCACCACACCGGGGGCCCGCCAGGTCTCGCGGTACCAGCCGCCCTCGGGGTGCGCCTTGAGGTCGAGCGACTCAGGCGTCAAGGGTCGCCACCAGCTCGTCGGCAGCGGCGTACGGGTCGATCTCACCGGCGACGACCCGCGACGCGAGCCCCTGGAGCGCCCCGTTGCTGCGCAGGTCCACGCGCAAGGAGGTGAGCGCGATCGCCTCCACCTCGTCGGAAGCACGCTTGACGCGACGCTGCTGGAGCCGGCCGGAGGACGCGAGCCACTCCCCGTGCTTCTCGATCTCGTCGACCACGTCGGCCGCGCCCTCGCCCTTGGAGGCGACGGTCTTCACGATGGGCACCCGCCAGCCGTCGTCGGTGCGCCGGTCCCCCAGCGACAGCATGTAGCGGAGGTCGCGAACGACGGTGTCTGCTCCGTCGCGGTCGGCCTTGTTCACCACGAAGACGTCCGCCACCTCGAGGATCCCGGCCTTGGCCGCCTGGATGCCGTCGCCCATGCCTGGCGCGAGCAGGACCAGGGTCGTGTCGGCGAGCGACGCGACCTCGACCTCGGCCTGACCGACGCCGACGGTCTCGACGAGCACCACGTCGCAGCCCGCGGCGGACAGCACCCGCAAGGCCTGCGGCGTCGCCCACGAGAGGCCGCCGAGATGCCCCCGGGACGCCATGGAGCGGATGAACACGCCCTCGTCGGTCGCGTGCTCCTGCATACGTACGCGATCGCCGAGCAGCGCGCCACCGGAGAACGGCGACGACGGGTCGATGGCGAGCACCCCGACGCGCATGCCCCGGCGCCGGTAGGCCGTGACCAGCGCCGACGTCGACGTGGACTTGCCGACGCCGGGCGACCCGGTGAGACCCACGACGCGCGCATGACCCGCCCGCGGCGCGAGCAGGGCCATGACCTCGCGCAGGGCCGGCGACGCGTCCTCGACGAGGGAGATCAGCCGGGCGACCGCTCGGGCCTCCCCTGCCTCCGCCCTGCCGACCAGGTCGGGGACGTCAACCGCCTTACGCAGAAGGCACCGTGATCAGCAGCGCGTCGCCCTGACCGCCGCCGCCGCAGAGCGCAGCCGCACCAAGACCGCCGCCGCGACGCTTCAGCTCGAGCGCGAGGTGCAGGACGATCCGGGCGCCCGAGGCGCCGATCGGGTGGCCGAGCGCGATGGCGCCGCCGTTGACGTTGACCTTCTCGGGGTCGATGCCGAGTGCCCGGGTGGAGGCGATGCCGACAGCGGCGAAGGCCTCGTTGAGCTCGAAGAGGTCGACCTCGCCGATCTCAGCGCCCTGCTTGGCGAGCGCGGCCTTGATCGCGTTGGCGGGCTGCTCCTGCAGCGAGTTGTCCGGACCGGCGACGATGCCGTGGGCACCGATCTCGGCGATCCAGGACAGCCCGAGCGACTCGGCCTTCTCCTTGCTCATCACAACGACGGCTGCGGCCCCGTCGGAGATCTGCGAGGCGTTGCCCGCGGTGAGGGTGCCGTCCTTCACGAACGCCGGCTTCAGCGCGCCGAGCGACTCAGCCGTCGTGGCACCCCGGACGCCCTCGTCCTCGGAGACGACCACCGGGTCGCCCTTCCGCTGCGGGATGCTGACGGGCACGATCTCGTCGTTGAAGATGCCGTCCTTGATGGCCCTCGCGGCGAGCTCGTGGCTGCGGGCCGCGAAGACGTCCTGCTCCTCACGCGTCTGCGTCGGGAAGTTGGCAGCGGCCTTCTCGGTGGCCTCCCCCATCGCGACCTTGTCGAAGGCGTCGAACAGGCCGTCGTGGAAGGTCGCGTCGAGGATCTCGGCGTTGCCGTAGCGGTAGCCGCCGCGGGCCTTCGGCAGCAGGTAGGGCGCCTGCGTCATCGACTCCATGCCGCCGGCGACGACGATCTCGACCTCGCCCGCCCGGATCAGCTGGTCGGCAAGCGCGATGGCGTCCAGCCCCGAGAGGCAGACCTTGTTGATCGTGAGCGCGGGCACGCTCATCGGGATGCCGCCCTTGACCGCCGCCTGGCGGGCAGTGATCTGGCCCTGGCCGGCCTGCAGGACGTGACCCATGATGACGTAGTCGACCTGGTCGCCGGTGACGCCGGCCTTGTCCAGGGCGCCCTTGATGGCGATGCCACCGAGGTCCATGGCCGTGAAGTCCTTGAGCGCTCCGGAGAGCTTGCCGATCGGCGTACGGGCGCCGGCCACGATCACGCTGGTCATGTGGGGGTCCTCCTGCATCGAGTGACGTCCCTGCAACGATAGGTCCAGCCCGAACCGCGTTCTACAGGGAGCCACTGTTGTGAGCATCACGCACATCG
>JAWWOJ010000202.1:0-11444 GCA_033851885.1 Frankiales bacterium
CCTCGGCCGCCGAGTCCCGGCAGAACCTCGACCAGGATGACCCCCGCACCGCGCTGCGCCAGGGCAACGACGCGCAGCTGCCCACGGCCTACCTGAACCAGGTCGCCTTCCAAGGCCGGCGCGCCACCCAGCTGACCAACGCGGTCCTCGACGACGCGAGCACCCAGTCGCCGACCACCCGCAACCGCATCGCCGACCTCCGCCGCCAGCTCCGGCAGGCCGTCGCGCGGGGCGAGTCGTCGGCCTGGCGACAGGACCCGATCGGGCAGGACGAACAGCTGCGGCTGCTCAACGGCCGGCTCACCGGCCTGGTGAGCCAGATCAGCGTCCTCAGCGGCCGGCTGCTGCTCACCAGCAGCAAGGGCACGATCCAGGTCGCGGTCCAGAACCAGTCCGACCTGCCCGTGCAGCTCAAGCTGCGGTTCACGTTTCCCGGCCGGCCGCCGGTGGAGACCGGCCTGATCTCGATCGCCCCGAAGCGCTCCGTCCCCGCCGGTGTGAAGGCGCAGGGGCTCCGCTCCGGAAAGTTCCCGGTCGCCGTGCAGATGCTCGACCGGTCGGACAAGCCCTTCCGCGGCATCGTGTTCGTCCAGGTCAACTCCACCCGCTACGGCAGCTTCGCCCTCGGCCTGACGTTCGCTGCCGCGGCCGTGCTGTTCCTCGCCGCGGGGGCCCGGATCGTCCGGCAGGCGCTGCGACGACCGGCCCCCGAGTCCGGCCCGGGAGACCCTGCGTGAGCGTGCTCCAGTCCACGCGCACCATGGCGCTGGGCACGGTGGCCTCGCGCCTCACCGGCTTCCTCCGCACGGCCGCGCTGGCGGCGGTACTCGGCGTCAAGGGCGTCGCCAACGCCTTCAACATCGCGAACACCGCCCCGAACATCGTCTACGAGCTGCTGCTCGGCGGCATCCTCACCAGCGTCGTCGTGCCCCTCGTCGTCCGGGCCAACAAGACCGGCCAGGGCGAGGAGTACGTCCAGCGGCTGCTCACGCTGACCGTCCTCGCGCTCGGCGGCGCCTCCCTCGTGCTGGTGCTGTTCGCGCCGGCCATCGTCGACATCTACATCAACAAGAGCGTCAACGAGCACACCCGCCACCTGGCCGTCGTGTTCGCCCGGTTCTTCCTGCCGCAGATCCTGTTCTACGGCATCGGTGCGGTCATCGGGGCCTACCTCAACACCCGGGGCCGCTTCGCACCGCCGATGTGGGCGCCGGTGCTCAACAACCTGGTCGTGATCGTGACCCTCGTGGTGTTCGCCCTGCTTCCCGGCCCGTCGGAGCTCAGCAGCACGACCATCACCGACGGGCAGCTGGCCGTCCTCGGGATCGGGGTGACCCTCGGGATCGTGGCCCAGACGGTCGCGCTGCTGCCTGCCCTGCGGCAGACCGGCCTGCGGCTGCGGCCGCGCTTCGACTTCCGGGGCACCGGGCTCGGCGCGGCGGCGCAGCTCGCCCGCTGGACCTTCTTCTACGTCGTCTGCAACCAGCTCGTGCTGGTCGTCGTCGTCCAGCTGTCCACCGGCGCCCCGGAGGGCCGCTCCTACCCGTCCTACACCTATGCCTTCCTGCTCTGGCAGCTGCCGCACGCGGTGGTCGCCGTCAGCGTCATCACCGCACTGCTGCCCGCGATGAGCGATGCCGCGGCTGACGGCCGGTTCGACGACCTCCGGCGCCAGCTCGACCGCGGGCTCCGCCTGACGATCAGCGTGCTCGTCCCGGCGTCCATCGCCTACGTCGTGCTCGGCCAGCCGCTCGCCATCCTCGTGTTCGGCCACGGCGAGACGTCGGCAACCGACGCCCGCTTCATCGGGACCCTGCTGGGCGTGTTCGCCTGCGGGCTGGTCGCGTTCAGCACCTACCAGCTCCAGCTGCGGGCCTTCTACGCCCTGCAGGACACCCGCACGCCGGCCGTCGTCAACCTCGCGGTCAACGCCACCACCGTCGTCGTCGACGTCGTCCTCTACCTCAACCTGTCCCCGGAGCACCGGGTGATCGGCCTCGCGGCCGGCCAGTCCGTCTCGTACCTCGTCGGTGTCGTGGTCTGCACGACCGTCCTCGCCCGGCAGGTGCCGCGCGACCCGCACGGCTACGTCCTGCGCACGACCGCCCGGTGCCTGCTCGCCATCGCGGTTCCGGCGGCCGTGGCCGCTCTGGTCGTGCACCTCTCGGAGGGGTACGCCGGGACGGCGGCCGCCGGGGCTGCTGTCGCAGCCGTCCTCGGTGGCGCCGTCCTGGCCAGTGGCTACCTGGCTGCCGCACGTCGGCTGCGGGTGACCGAGGTCGAGCAGCTGATGGCGCCGGTGCTGTCCCGCCTCAAGCCCACGGGGTGACGCGCCGAACCCACAAGGGTGAAGGTGACTCGTGACGAGGGTGCGATCGTCCTCGGCTGGATGACCAAGCTCTTCCTGGTCGTGGCCGTGCTCGGCTTCCTCACCTACGACGTCGCCGCGATCACCACGGCGAACTTCTCCACGTCGGACCGCGCCAACACGCTCGCCAGCGAGGCCGCGGACGACGTGAAGAACCTCAAGGACGTCAACAAGGCCTACGCGCTGATCCGCGCGGAGGCCGAGCTGAGCGGCGACACGCTCGCCCCGCAGGACTTCCGCGTCGCCAGCGACGGCCACGTCACGATCGTCCTGCACCACGAGGCCAGCTCACTGTGGATCCAGCACGTCGGACCCCTCAGGCACTTTCTCGACGTGAAGGCCACGGGCGAGGGCGCCCCCGCGTCGTGATGCAGCACACCTCCTCCAGGCGGCCGACCGCCCGCTGGGTCGCCGGGCTGCTGCTCGCCGGCGTGCTCGCGTCGGCCGGGGTCCAGACGGCTCCGCACGCCGCCGCGTCCCCGATCGGCGACGCGAAGACGCGCGCCGCCGCGTTGCGGCACCAGGTGGACGCGCTTCGCCTGCAGGCCGAGATCGCGACCGAGAACTACGACGAGACCTACGCCGCTCTCGGCCAGGCGGTCAACGCCCACATCGAGGCGCAGCGGACGCTCGACGCCGCCCGGCAGACCTCAGGCGCCAGCGCCGACCAGAAGTCGCTGCGGGCCCGCGCCCTGTACATGTCCGGCGGCCCGAGCGCGATCTACCTGACCGTCCTGACCAGCGGCTCGATCACCGAGGTCGCCACCCGCATGCACCAGGTGCAGGCGGTCGTCGCCGGCGATGCCCACCAGGTGCAGCAGGACGCGCAAGCCGTCACCCGGCTCGACGCCGCCACCGCGACGCTGGCCGACAGCGAACGGCTCGCCAACCGCCTCCAGAAGCAGGTCGCACAGCAGGCCGGCCGGGTCAACGCCCTGCTCGGCCAGACCCAGGCGCTGCTCGACGCCGCGGACAGCCGGGTCCTCCAGATCGCCGAGCAGCAGCGCCAGGCCGCCGCGGCCGCCGCCGCCGCACAGGCCGCGGCAGCACTGTCTGCCGCGCAGGTCGACCTCGGGTCGCTGCCGGCCGTGGCTGCCTCGCCGCTGGCCAAGGCGGCGCTGGCCTTCGCGCAGTCCCAGCTCGGCAAGCCCTACCTGTGGGGCGCGACCGGGCCGGCGTCCTTCGACTGCTCCGGCCTCACCGGCGCCGCCTACGCCGCCGCCGGCCTGACGCTGCCCCGGACCTCACGGCAGCAGTGGTTCGCCGGCCCGCATGTCGCCCTGGGGCAGCTCGAGCCCGGTGACCTGCTGTTCTGGGCCTCCGACCTGAGCGACCCGTCGACGATCCACCACGTCGCGCTCTACGCCGGCAACGGGCTCATGGTGGCGGCCCCCCACACCGGTGACGTGGTGCGCGTCCAGCCCGTCTACCTCGACGGCTACATCGGGGCGGTCCGCCCCGGCGCCACCACGGCGCCCACGGCCTCACCTGCAGGGTGAGTCATCTCACATCGCCTCTCCCCGAGGCTCGACAACGCTGAACGGCTGCCATCCGGCCGTTAGCCTGCAGGAGAACACCCCAACACGTCCGGTCGGAACGCCGAGTCCTGTCCCCCGACCTGCAGCGCCATTTGGCGCGGACATCCCCAACCAACCAGGGGCAGGAGCGGGGGACCCACAGGTTCCTCGGTCATCACCGGCAACGGTGACTGACCTCGGGGCGAAGCCAGCGGCGCACTCCTGCCCTGGCCGGGCACCTTCCCGCCCGAGCCCGACAGCTCACCTCGCAGGCGTCAGGAAGGAACGTCTGTGTCGTCCCCCAAGAGGACGCGCTTGCGCGCGTCCGCTCTTGTCGTGCTGCTCCTGTCCCTCCTCGGCAGCCTCTCGGTCGCCAGCCCGGCCGACGCCAGCTCGTGGCGTTCGGAGGTCCCCAGGTACGCCGCGAACTTCCGCGGCCACGCCTACCAGTGGGGCGCTGCCGGTCCGTCCCGCTTCGACTGCAGCGGCTACACCCTCTACGTCTACCGGCACTTCGGGAAGTCGCTGCCGCATAGCTCCTCGCAGCAGTACTCCGAGATGCACCACATCCCGAAGAACCAGAAGGTTCCCGGTGACCTGCTGTTCTTCCGCAACAGCTCGGGCCGCATCAGCCACGTCGCCATCTACGCGGGCCCCTCGACCGCCAGCGACACCCGCGATGAGCCGATGATGTGGCACTCGCCGCACAGCGGGGACGTCGTCCGGCTCGCGAAGATCTACAGCAGCAACTACGTCGTCGGCCGGCTCTAGCCAACTGCCCGGGACGTCCCGAAGGTCCGGTCCGCGCCCGTAGAGTGGCGCGGGCCGGGCCTTCGTCGTGGAGGGCCCGCGGGTCAGGTCAGGAGGCGTCCGGTGGCGGGGAGCACGAGGCCGGGCTCCGCACCCGAGAAGCCGGCCGACCGCCCCGGCCCGCTTCAGGTGGGCGACCTGCTGGCGGAGCGCTACCGCCTGCTCGAACTCGTCGGCAGCGAGGGCCCCGCGGCGCTGTGGCGCGCCTATGACGACGTGCTCGCCCGGCCCGTCGCCGTGAAGTGCGTACCGACCCCCAACAAGGTCGCCCGTGACGAGGCCCAGACCTTCCTCGAGGCCGCCGTCCGCACCGGCGCGGTCAACCACCCCGGCCTCGCGCGCATCTACGACGCTGCCCTGGAGCCCCGGCCGGGCCGGGGCCACGACGTGGCCTACGTGATCGGCGAGTGGGTGGAAGGTGAACCCCTCGACGCCCACCTCGAGCGGGTCGGTGCCCTCGCCGCCGTCGATGCCGCCGACGTACTGCGGCAGGCGGCCGACGCGGCCGGCGCCGTGCACGCGGCGGGGCTCACGCACGGCCGACTGCATCCGCGCAACGTGCTCGTGACCGCGCACGGCCGGGTCCGGCTGACCGACGCCCACGTCGCCGCGGCGCTGCGCGGGACACCCGCGGGCACCGTCGCCGACGACACCCGCGACCTCGCTGCCGTGCTCTACGCCCTGGTGACGCGACGCTGGCCGAGCGGGGCGACACCGCAGCCCGCCGGCTCGCTGCCGGTGGCGCCGCACGAGGGCGACCACGTGCTCACCGCCCGGCAGGTGCGCGCCGGAGTGCCACGCGAGCTCGACCACGTGCTCACCCGCGCCCTCGAGCCGTCCAGGCCCGCGACCCTCCCGGCGCTCGGCACCCCGGCAGCCCTCGGCGACGCCGTGGACGCCTCGGTGGCCGACGCCCGGGCCGAGGAGGCCGTCGAGGAGGCCCAGGAGCAGCGCGCCCCGAGCCGGTTGCGGCGGGCACTGCCCTGGCTGGCCGCCGTCGGGTTCGTGGTGGCGGTCGGCGTCCTCGGGTGGACGCTCGGGCTGGCCGTCGGGGAGGTCCCCGGCCGGCCCGGCACCCAGCCGATCGTGAGCGCCAGCGAGGCGGCGGCCCCGGGACTCCCGACCTACCCGGCGATCCCGCTCACGGGAGCCGTCGTCAAGGACTTCGACCCGCTCGGCCGAGACCACCAGGAGAACCCCGACCAGGTCGGCAACGCCTACGACGACGAGCCGAGCACCGCCTGGGTCACGCAGTCCTACCAGACCGCGAACTTCAGCGGACTGAAGACAGGTGTGGGGCTGCTGATCGACCTGCGCCGGGCGCATGCCCTGCACACCGCGTCGGTCGCGTTCACCGCCAAGGGCGCCCACGTGGAGGTCCGGGTGTCCGACACCGCACCTGCCACCCCGGAGCAGATGCGGCTGGTGGCCGGCGACGCCAAGGGCGACCAGGTCGCGACGATGCGCCCGCCGCCTGGGACGGCAGCCCGCTACGTCCTCATCTGGATCACCCAGCTGCCCAAGGACGGCAAGACGTTCCGGGTCGGCGTGTCCGAGATCCGCCTGACCTGAGCGGTAGGTTCCGCATCGTGACCGAGCCGGGGGACGGGGACGGCGACGCGCAGGACCGCGCTCTGCTCGCGGCGCACGCCGCCGGCGAACCGCACGCCTTCGACGACCTGCTGGGCCGGCACCGCCAGCGGATGTGGGCGGTTGCCATCCGCACCCTCGGTGACCCGGAGGACGCCGCCGACGCCGTGCAGGACGCCAGCCTCTCCGCCTACCGGGCCGCCGCGAGCTTCCGCGGCGACGCGCGCGTCACGACCTGGCTGCACCGCATCGTCGTCAACGCCTGCCTCGACCGGGCCCGTCGGCAGGCCGTCCGCCCCACCGTGCCGATGCCCGAGCGGCCGCCCGCCGACCCGCGCGACGAGCTCGCCGAGCGCGAGACCCAGCTCGTCGTCCAGCTCGCCCTTGCGGGCCTGCCCGAGGAGCAGCGGGCCGCGATCGTGCTCGTCGACCTGACCGGCTTCTCGGTGGAGGACGCCGCGGCGATCCTGGACGTCCCCCCCGGGACCGTGAAGTCCCGCTGCTTCCGGGCCCGCGCCCGGTTGGCGGTGTCACTGGGCCACCTGCGGAACCCCGAGTCGCCCGAGCCCGTCCCACCTGCAGCGGACCTGGAGGGAGGGACGGCATGAGCGAGCACCCGGACGACCACCTCGACGTCCACCTCGACCTCGAGGCGATGGCCGATGCCCTCGCCGCCGCCGAGGACGGCGCCGCGCTCCCCGGCCACCTGCTCGGCTGTGCCGCCTGCGCGACCCGGTTCGACGCGCTGCGGGTGGCGCTCGACGCGGTCGCGTCCGACCTGGCAGGGCTGCCCGCCGTACCTGCTGTCCCTGCCGGGCTGCGGCGCAGCGTCGTCCCCGCGCCCTCGCCCGGGGCCACCACAGTGCTGCCCGCCACGCCGGTCGCCTCCCTCGACGAGGCCAGGAGCCGCCGGGCCCGGCTGGTCCTCGCCGCCAGCGGCCTGGCCGCGGCGGCCGTCCTCATCGTCGGCGGTGGCCTGCTGCTGTCGCACAACGCCACCGACACGCGCACCGCGGCGACGTCCGCGGCCAGCCCCGGGAGCCTCCCGGTGCACGACAGCGGTGCCGACTACCGCAGTCCCGCCGCTCTCCAGGCGGCGCTGCCCGGGCTGCTGTCCCCCCCGGCAACCACGCCGGGCAAGGCGGCCGCAACGACGGCCCCCCTGCACGGCGTCGCCCCAGCCGCCACCGACCCGCTTGCCCGGCTGCGCACGCCGACCGGGCTGCAGAGCTGCCTGGCCTCGCTCACCGACCCGGCCAACACGAGCGCGCCGCTGGCCCTGGACTACGCGACCTACAAGGGCGCGCCGGCGCTGGTCGTGGTCCTGCCGTCGGCGAAGCCGAGCAAGCTCGACATCTGGGTCGTGGGCGCCGCGTGCACCCAGCTGGAGTCGGACCTGCTGCTCTACGTCAAAGCTGACCGGCCGACGAAGTAGCCGACCTGGCAGCCTTCGGGGGCAGCGTCCACAACCAGCAGGCGGCCGCCGCCAGCAGATACGGCAGCAGCACGTCCCGCGACGTGGAGAAGGGCCCGTAGGTGCCTTCCAGCACGAACCCGAACGCGCAGCCCAGCAAGGCGCACGCCACGGCCACCAGTCGCATCCGGGTGCCGTCCCTGCCCCGCGGCTGACCGGCGGCAGCGAGGGCGACACCACCGGTGAAGGCGCCCAGCACCAGCGGAGCGAGGTACTGGAAGACACCGGCCTGCACGTACTCCGACTCGACGAACCCCCAGCCGACCGCTGTCAGGTTGGCCCCGAGGACACCCCGTACGAGCAGCTCGAGCGGTGCCGCGGGCACGTGGACGCGCGCGTCGGAGACGCCGTGGCAGACCTCGCAGCCGCCGCCGGGAGCCGCCGCCGCGTCCGCCCCGCACCGCGGCCGCTCGCAGACGGGACAGGTGTCGACGGCGGGCCGTCCCGGATGGGCGGCGCAGCGGGCGGTCGGCACGCTGTCCATCCTGGCATTCCCTGCGGGGGAAGGTCCCTCACTACGCTGGCGTTCTTGCGAGCACCACTGCTGCGAAGGGCACATCGTTGAGCACCGTCCAGAAGGCACCCGTCAAGGCCATCGTCATCGGGTCCGGGCCTGCGGGTTACACCGCTGCCATCTACCTCGCCCGGGCCGGGCTGGAGCCGGTCTGCTTCGAGGGGGCGGTCACGGCCGGCGGTGCGCTCATGAACACCACCGATGTCGAGAACTTCCCCGGCTTCCCCGACGGCGTCATGGGCCCGGACCTGATGGACAAGCTCCGTTCTCAGGCCGAGCGCTTCGGCACCGAGTTCGTCACCGACGACGTGACCTCGGTCGACCTCACCGTGTCGCCGAAGGTCGTCGTGGCCGGCGACACCGAGTACCTCGCGGACACGGTCGTGTTGGCCATGGGCTCCGCCTACCGCGAGCTCGGCGTGCCCGGGGAGAAGGAGCTGTCCGGCCACGGCGTCTCGTGGTGCGCGACGTGCGACGGCTTCTTCTTCCGCGAGCAGGACATCGTGGTCGTCGGCGGCGGCGACAGCGCGCTGGAGGAGGCGACGTTCCTGACCCGGTTCGCGCGCAGCGTCACGGTCGTGCACCGGCGCGACAGCCTCCGGGCGTCGAAGATCATGCAGGACCGCGCGTTCGGCATGGAGAAGATCCGCTTCGTCTGGGACAGCGAGGTCGTGACGGCCAACGGCGAGGGCAAGCTGTCGTCGGTGACGCTGCGCGACCTCAAGACCGGCGAGACCTCCGACCTCGAGGCCACCGGTCTGTTCATCGCCATCGGCCACGACCCGCGCTCCGACCTGGTCAAGGGCCAGGTCGACCTCGACGACGAGGGCTACGTCCTCGTGCAGGAGCGCACCACCAACACCAACCTCGACGGCGTCTTCGCGGCCGGCGACCTGGTGGACCACACCTACCAGCAGGCCATCACCGCGGCCGGCTCCGGTTGCGCGGCGGCCCTCGACGCCGAGAAGTACCTCGCCGCGCGCGGGGAATGACCCCCCGCACGGCTACGTTCTTGTCACCAGTTCTTGTGATCACCTGCGACTGAGGAGCCTTTGATGGGCGCGAACACCAAGACCGTCACCGATGCGAGCTTCGCTGCGGACGTGCTGCAGAGCGACAAGCCCGTGCTCGTGGACTTCTGGGCGGAGTGGTGCGGACCCTGCAAGATGGTGGCCCCCGTGCTCGAGGAGATCGCCGGCGACCACTCCGACAAGATCTCCGTCGTCAAGCTCAACATCGACGAGAACCCGGGCGCTGCCCGCGATTACCAGATCATGTCGATCCCCACGATGGCGGTGTTCGACGGCGGCAAGATCGTGAAGTCGATCGTCGGTGCCAAGCCGAAGGCCGCGATCCTCAAGGACCTCGAGCCCTTCCTCTAGCCACAGGTCGAGCCGCGCCTCGACAGGCCGGTCCCCGACGGGGGCCGGCCTCTCGTGCATGCTGGGGGCAGGCACTGGGGAAGGTCGGTCTGTGGTCAGGGATGTCAGGGATCTCAGGGATGTCAGGGATGTCGCTGTGTTCCGCCGTGGTGATGCGGGGTCGGCGGTCGGCGAGATCCAGTCCGCCCTCGTCCACCTCGAGCTGCTGACCGACGTTGCGACGCCACCGCTGTTCGACCAACCGACCGACTGGGCGGTCCGCGAGTTCCAGCAGAACCGGGGCCTCGTCGTCGACGGCATCGTCGGGCCGGAGACCTGGGGAGCGCTGCAGGCCGCGCGGCTCTCGCTCGGTGACCGGCTGCTGTCTCTCGCCGGAAAGCTCTACGCCGGCGACGACGTCGCGGCGCTCCAGGAGCGGCTGGCCGAGCTCGGCTTCGACACCGGCCGCGTCGACGGGGTGTTTGGCCCGCAGACCGAGACGGCACTGCGCGGCTTCCAGAAGGAGTACGGACTGGTGGCCGACGGCGTCTGCGGACCCGCCACCCTGCGCGCCCTCAAGCAGCTCGGCCGGCTGGTCACCGGCGGCCGGCCGCATGCCCTGCGCGAGAGCGAGCAGCTGCACCGGTCCGGCGCGGCACTCGCCGGCAAGGTCGTCGTTGTCGACCCTGGCCACGGCGGTCCCGACCGCGGCGCGTCCGGACACGGTCTCGACGAGGCGTCGATCGCCGAGGATCTCGCCGCCCGGCTCGAAGGGCGCCTGACGGCTGTCGGGGTTCGCACCGTCGTCACGCGCGGTGCGGACAGCTGCCCGACTGACGCGCAGCGTGCCGACCTCGCCAACCAGGTGCACGCGGACCTGGTGATCAGCCTGCACGTCGACCGCGGGTCCTCGCCGCTGTGCCAGGGCGTCGCGACCTACCACTTCGGCACCGGCACCGGCACCACCTCGACCGTCGGGGAGCGGCTCGCCTCCCTCGTGCAGCGCGAGGTCGTCGCCCGCACCGACCTGCTCGACTGCCGGGTGCACGCCAAGACCTGGGCGCTGCTGCGCCTGACGCACATGCCGACCGTGCGCCTCGAGCTCGGGCACCTGACGCACCCGGGCGACGCGGCCAGGCTGGCCGACCCCGCCTTCCGTGACGTCGTCGCCGAGGCGGTGCTCGTCGCCGTGCAGCGGCTCTACCTACCGCTCGACCAGGACCCGCCCACCGGCGTTCTCCGGCTCCCAGACCTCGCCCACCGCTAGCGCGCTGGATCAGCTGCCGCGCGAGGAGCCGGACGGGTTCGGGACGGGGCCCCCAGGTGCCGGGGCCGCGCAGGCCTCGGCGAAGGCGGCCGTCGGGCGGCCCAGCGGAGCGGTCAGCTCCGTCCCGCCGGCGGTGGTGACCGCCAGCACCAGCTCAGGCACCGGGGCGGCGCACGCGACCGGCACCGTGCCGGTGACCTCGCCGTCGACGACGTGCAGCGGGAAGGTGGCCGACCCGAGCCGCACCACGGCGGACGCGCCGGTGCTGACGGTGGCTCGCACGACCAGCTGCCGGGAGCCGCGCGCGTAGGTCGTGATGCGCTGCCCTGACACCACCAGTACCTCTGGCGTGGGCGTGGGCGTGGCCGACGGCGGTGGCGTCGGGAGCGCTCCGGAGGGGCTGCCGGGCGGGTCACGGGGATCCCCGTCGTCGACGACGGGGATGCTGACGCTGGCGGCGGCGAGCAGCCCGACGATGGCCACGAGCAGTCCCACCTCGGTCCTGCTCAGCGCCGCCACGGGGGACATCCTGCCCCGAGCAGG
>JAWWOJ010000549.1:0-5255 GCA_033851885.1 Frankiales bacterium
GCCACGGTCACGGTCAAGTAGCGCTTCACGTACGCTTCACGTCACAGAGTCACGTAGGCGTCACGTACGACCTGCGCGTCCCCGACGGGGCGGTCCACCTCCGGGTGGGCCGCCCCGTCGGCGTTGCGGGCTCCCAGAACACCGCTGGGGTTTCTGACGAGTTCGACGCATTGCGTCCGGCCCGGGAGCGGTTACGGTGGCGTGACCGGGACCCCCGGTGCTCGAGCGGCACATGCTCAGCACACCCCCGTATCCTCTGACCGCTACTTGTGAGTACGGTCACCTGAGCCTTCCCTTCGAACCTGGTTGGAGCCGCGAGTGGGCGTCGAGATCCGCGTCGAGCACCTCACGAAGAGGTTCGGGCGGCAGACGATCTGGGAGGACGTCACGCTGACGCTCCCGAAGGGGGAGATCTCAGTCCTGCTGGGCCCGTCGGGGACGGGCAAGTCGGTGTTCCTCAAGACCCTCATCGGGCTGCTCAAGCCCGAGCAGGGGTCGATCATCATCGACGGCACGGACATCACCAAGGTCAAGGAGCGCGAGCTCTACGAGGTCCGCAAGCTGTTCGGGGTGCTGTTCCAGGACGGCGCCCTGTTCGGCTCCCAGAACCTCTTCGACAACATCGCCTTCCCGCTTCGTGAACACACGAAGAAGTCGGAGAAGGAGATCAAGGACATCGTCCTCGACAAGATGGAGATCGTCGGCCTCACCGGCTCGGAGCGCAAGCTGCCGGGAGAGATCTCCGGTGGCATGCGCAAACGCGCCGGCTTGGCGCGGGCGCTCGTCCTCGACCCGCAGATCCTGCTGTTCGACGAGCCCGACTCGGGCCTGGACCCGGTCCGCACCGCCTACCTCAACCAGCTGATCGTCGACCTCAACGCGCAGATCGAGGCGACCTTCCTCATCGTCACGCACGACGTCAACACCGCGCGGACCGTGCCCGACAACATCGGGCTGCTCTACCGGCGGCACCTGGCGATGTTCGGCCCGCGCGAGATGCTGCTGAGCAGCAACGAGCCGGTCGTGCGGCAGTTCCTCAACGCCCAGCGCGAGGGGCCGATCGGCATGGCCGAGGAGAAGGACGCCGGCGAGCTCGAGTCGGAGAAGGGGATCGAGCTCGGCGCGCTGCCGCCGATCCCGCTCCAGCTGCCCACCAGCGCCGGCGAGACCCGGCACACGCAGCGCGCCCCGGGCTCGTGGCTGCAGGAACACGGCATCGTGCCGCCCCCCGGGTCGTTCCCCGGCCTCGACCTCGACTTCAACGGCAGCTCGTCCACGAAGGCCCCGCCGGCCGCCCCGTCCGGCGGGGTCCGCATCGTGCCGGAGGTCAGCACCGAGCAACGGGTCGAGCAGGCCCGCAAGGCCGCCTCCAGGACGACCGCCAAGCGGACACCTGCCAAGAAGGCACCTGCCAAGAAGGCAGCGAAGAGGCCCGGCGCCTGATGGCGATCTCCCCCCTCGCCCCGGTCCGGGGCGCCGGCGACTTCTTCGCCCTGTCGCTGGACGTTTTGGTCCAGTTGTTCCGCAGCATCGTCAAGCGCCAGTTCCAGTTCGCGGAGTTCGTCCAGCAGGCCTGGTTCATCGCCTCCGTCACGATCTTCCCGACCGCCCTCGTCTCGATCCCGTTCGGTGCCGTCCTGGCGCTGCAGATCGGCAACCTCACCAAGCAGATCGGCGCGCAGAGCTTCACCGGCGCCGTGGCCGTCCTCGGCGTCGTCCGCGAGGCCAGCCCCATCGTGACGGCGCTCCTCATCGCGGGCGCCGGTGGCTCGGCCATCTGCGCCGACCTCGGCTCGCGCAAGATCCGCGAGGAGATCGACGCGATGGAGGTGCTCGGCGTCAGCCCGCTGGCCCGCCTCGTGGCGCCCCGCGTCCTCGCCTGCATGCTCGTCGGGTTCTTCCTCAACGGCATGGTCTCGGTCGTCGGTGTGATGGGTGGCTACTTCTTCAACGTCATCCTGCAGGGCGGCACGCCGGGTGCGTACCTGGCCAGCTTCACCGCGCTCGCACAGATCCCCGACCTGGTGGTCGGCGAGCTGAAGGCCATCATCTTCGGGCTCATCGCCGCGCTGGTCGCGGCCTACAAGGGCCTCAACGCCAAGGGCGGCCCGAAGGGGGTCGGCGACGCGGTCAACCAGACCGTCGTGATCAGCTTCATGCTGCTGTTCCTGACGAACTTCATCATCACGGCCATCTACTTCCAGGTCATCCCGCAGAAGGGTGGCTGACGTGGCCGTCTCCTCCGGCACCCCGGTTCCCCCGGTCCTCACCGCCCCGCTGCGGTTGGTCCGGCGCATCGGTGGCGGGCTGCTCGGTGTCCTCGACGACCTCGGCGCACAGCTGTCCTTCTACGCCCGGTCGCTCGCGTGGACCTACCGCGTGGTCCTGCGCTACAAGCGGGAGGTGGTCCGGCTGCTGGCCGAGGTCAGCCTCGGTTCCGGCGCGCTCGCGCTCGTCGGCGGCACCATCGGCGTCATCGCGTTCCTCACATTCTTCACCGGCACCGAGGTCGGCCTGCAGGGCTACGCCGCCCTCAACCAGCTCGGCACGGCCAACTTCACGGCCTTCCTGAGCGCCTACTTCAACACCCGCGAGATCGCCCCGCTCGTGGCCGGTCTGGCGCTGTCGGCCACCGTCGGGTGCGGGTTCACGGCCCAGCTCGGGGCCATGCGCATCTCCGAGGAGGTGGACGCCCTCGAGGTCATGGGTGTGCCGTCGCTGCCCTTCCTGGTGACCACGCGCATGATCGCCGGGTTCATCGCGGTGATCCCGCTCTACATCGTGGGGCTGCTCTCGTCGTACTTCGCCGCCCGGACGATCACCACCGGCTTCTACGGCCAGTCCACGGGCACCTACGACCAGTACTTCCACCAGTACCTGCCGCCGATCGACGTGATCTACAGCTTCCTCAAAGTGCTGGTCTTCGCCATCATCATCATCCTGATCCACTGCTACTACGGCTACTACGCGAGCGGCGGCCCGGCCGGCGTGGGGGTCGCCGTCGGCCGCGCGGTCCGCACCGCGATCGTGGCCATCAACCTCGTCGACTTCTTCCTGTCCCTCGCCATCTGGGGCGCCACCACGACCGTCAAGATCGCGGGATAGCTGTGTCCGCGCCCCCTGCCACCGGATCCGCCGTCTACAAGCGGCGGATCGCGGGTGTGGTGTTCCTCCTGGTGATCAGCATGCTCGTCTACCTCACGGTGCTGCTGTACCAGAAGAAGTTCACCCCCGTTGTCATGGTGAACCTCGAGACCGACCGGATCGGCAACCAGCTGGCCGCCCACTCCGACGTGAAGATCCGCGGCCTTCGCGTAGGAGAGGTCCGGCAGGTACGCAGCAGCGGCGACGGCGCGACGATCCAGCTGGCGCTCGAGCCGTCCGAAGCCCGCAAGATCGACGCGACAGCGACCGCCCAGCTGCTGCCCAAGACGCTGTTCGGCGAGAAGGAGGTGGTGCTCGTCGCTCCGGCGACGCCCACCGGTCAGTACCTCCGCGCGGGCAGCACGATCTCGCAGGACCACACGACGACGGCGCGGGAGACCGAGACCGCCCTCAACGACCTGCTGCCACTGCTCCGCGCCCTCAAGCCGCAGCAGCTCTCGCTCACGCTGAATGCGCTCGCGACGGCGCTGCGCGGCCGGGGCAACGAGCTCGGCCAGAACTTCGCGATGGCCGGTGCCTACTTCCGGAAGCTCAATCCGAGCCTGCCGACCCTGCAGGCCGACATGGCGGGGCTGGCCGACTTCGCCAACAACACCGCGGAGGCGACGCCGAACCTCCTCCAGGTGCTCGACAACCTCTCCGCGAGCAGCCGCGACCTGGTGCAGGAGAAGTCCGCCCTGAACACGTTCCTGACCAGCACGACCAGCTTCGCCAGCACCACGAGATCGATCGTCGCCCAGAACGAGCTGTCCCTGGTGCGCCTGGCCGCCTCGTCCCGTGCCCCGCTCGCGCTCTATGCGAAGTACTCCTCCGAGTTCGTGTGTGTGGCCGCCGGGCTGGCGCGGTACGAACCGATCGTGGAGAGCACGTTCGGCGGCTTGCAGGGGGGCCTGCACATCACCGTCGAGGCCACCAACAACAACAACGGCTACTCCCCGGGGCAGGAGCCGAAGTACCGCGACACCCGTGCGCCGTACTGCAACGGGCTGCCCAGGCCCAAGGTGCCGGCGGGGGACACGTCGTTCGACGACGGCTACCGGACGTCCACGACTCCCTCGCCGTCGAACAGGGCAGCACTCGATGCCGTGGCGGCGCCCCTGCTGGGACTGCCGGCCGCTGAGGTGCCCGACATCTCCGGCCTGCTGCTCGGCCCGGTGGCGGACGGGAGCACGGTGGGGCTGGCATGAAGACCACCTCGGCCGGCATCAAGCTGATCATCTTCATGGTGGTCACGTCCCTGATGACGTTCGTCCTCGCCGCCACGATCGGCAACTTCGGCGGCGGCAACACCACGACCTACAAGGTCGCGTTCACCGACGTCACCGGCCTGCTGCCGGGCAACGAGGTGCGCATCGCCGGCGTCCGGGTCGGCAAGGTCAGCAAGGTGTCGCTCGCCAAGGTCGGTGCCTGCAAGGACCAGGCCGTCGCGGCGGACCTTCCCAACCAGCTGGGGCAGGTGACGATCCAGCTCGACAACGGCCAGAAGATCACCGACGCCGACAGCGTGCACATCCGCTATCGCAACCTCGTCGGCGAGCGCTACATCGCCATCACGGAGGACGTCGGCTCAGCGGCGCATGCCAACCCGAAGGACCTGATCTGCCCGACGAAGGTCGCCGACGGGGCAGCGCGCACGACGCCCGCGCTCGACCTGACGGTGCTGTTCAACGGGTTCAAGCCGCTGTTCCAGGCGCTCGACCCGAAGACGGTCAACGACGTCTCCTACGAGATCGTCCAGACGCTGCAGGGCGAGGGCAGCACCATCGACGACCTGCTTGCGCACACCGCGTCGCTGACCACCACGCTCGCGAACAAGGATGCCGTGATCGGCCGGGTGGTCGACAACCTCACGACCGTGCTCGACACGGTCGACAAGCGCGACACCGATCTCAACGCGCTCATCCTCCAGCTCCGCCGGTTCGCGGAGGGCTTCGCTGCCGACCGCACGGCGATCGGCAGCTCGATCGTCGGCATCGGCAAGCTCACCGACGCGACGGCAGGGCTGCTGGGTGACATCCGTCCGAGCGTCAAGACCGACATCCGGCAGCTGCAGACGCTGGCCCACACGCTCAAGAACAACAACGCCACCG
>JAWWOJ010000586.1:0-3140 GCA_033851885.1 Frankiales bacterium
ATGACCTTCGTCAACGCGGACCAGCTGGCGCACACCGTCACGGCGGTCGACCGCGACCCGGACGGCAAGCCGCTGTTCAGCGGCAACGCGCTGCCGGGCACGACCTCGATCGTCGCCGGTGTCGACCGGCTGCGGGCCGGCAGCTACGCCTTCTTCTGCTCGTTCCATCCCAACATGGCGGGCACGCTCGTCGTCCAGGGCGGCAGTGGCGGGGTCGGCGCCTCGAAGCCGCGCTTCGTGACGCCGCTGCGGATCCCTCGCACCCTGACCGGCTCGCACATCACGCTGAAGGCGCAGCAGGCCGACGTGCAGGTGCTGCCAGGCAGGCCGGCGACCACCACGTACACCTTCGGCGGCAGCTGGCCCGGGCCCACCATCCGGCGGCCGGTCGGTGCCAGGACGACGGTGACGGTCGTCAACGCGCTGCCGCCGGCGTTCGGCGAGGTCAGCCTGCACCTGCACGGCGACCACCACAGCTCGGCTGACGACGGCCGGCCCGACGACCACTTGGTCGCACCGGGCAAGGCCCGCACCTATACGTTCGGACTGAAGGACGACGGGAAGCCCGAGCGCGCGGCGTTCTCCTTCTATCACGACCACCGGATGGACGAGACCGGGCGCAACAACTGGTTCGGGCTGCAGGGCATGTTCATCACCGACGACCCGGCGGAGGCGCGGCTGCACCTGCCGACGGGCGGCGCCGACCTGCCGCTGCTGATCGCGGACCGCTCGTTCGACGACGCGGCGCAGCTCACCGACCCGTTCCGGACGCCGTCGGCGCCGCCTGGCGACGCCACCACCGGCACCCGAGCGCTCGTCAACGGCCAGTTCCAGCCGTACTCCTCCGTCGGCGACCGCCGTTACCGGCTGCGGCTGCTCAACGCCTCGAGCTTCAGCTCCTTCGACTTCCACTTCTCCGACGGCCGCCCGATGGTGCAGGTCGGCAACGGCTCGGCGCTGCTGCCGGCCCCGGTGACCCGCAACGACATCCTGCTCGGGCCCGCCGAGCGCGCCGACGTCGTCGTCGACTTCGCCGGCGCCTACGGCAAGAACCTGGTGCTCGAGAGCATCGCCCGCTCGGACAACCGTCCCGGCGGCATCGGGTCCCAGGCGACCCCGCTCATGCAGTTCCGGGTCAGCACGCACGCCACGCAGTCACCCGCCGTACCTGCCGCCCTCGTACCCCTGAAGCCGCTCGCCGTACCCGTACTCCCGACGATGACGTGGGACCTGGCGCTCGGCGCCGGGACGGGCGGGACGACCTGGACGGTCAACGGCAAGCCCTACGACGACATGCGCAGCGACGCGACCGTCGAGCTCGGCACCGTGCAGCGCTGGGCGATCGTCAACAGCAGCCAGGTGACCCATTTCGTGCACCTGCACGAGGAGGCCTGGCGCACGATCTCGCGCAACGGCCGGCCGCCGCCGGCGTGGGAGGCGGGGCTGCAGGACACCTGGCGACTCGACCCCGGGGACGTCGTCGAGGTGGCCGCGAAGATCACCGACTTCACCGGCCCGTTCCTCATCCACTGCCACATGCTCGACCACGAGGACCACGGGATGATGGCCACCTTCTTCGTCGTGAACACGGCGGTCAAGCTCGACTCGCTCACCTCGCGGTACCTCTGCCGCGTGCGGAAGGAGACCCTGTGAAGCTCCGTCTCGCCCTGGCCGCGGTCGCGGTCGCCGGCGGCCTGCTCGGCGTCCCGTCCGAGGCGGCTTCGTCGCACGTGATCCTCGTGTGCAGCGGCACCGCGGGCTGCCCGCCCGTCCCGTCCGGGACCAAGGTCTACAAGAGCATCGCCGTCGGCGTCAGCCATGCGCAGAACGGCGACTGGGTGCTGGTGTGGCCCGGCTACTACAGGGAGGCCGTGACCGTGCAACCGACCGCGGCGCTGACGAGCGGGCTGCACATCCGCGGCATGCAGCGCAACGGGGTGGTGCTCGACGGCACCAAGGCCACCGGCTCGGGCATCCACGTGCAGGGCGTCAACAACACCTGGGTGGAGAACATGTCCGGCCAGCACTACAAGAGCGGTTCGGCCAACGCCTTCTACTGGACCGGGGTCGACGGCTACTGGGGCAACTACCTCACGGCCTACGACAACGGCGACTACGGCGTCTACGCCTACGACTCCACCTCCTCCGGCTCCGTGCCTGCCACCTTCGCCTTCGACTACGGCTCGTGGAACGCCGACAGCGGCATCTACGTCGGCGGCTGCTCCGACTGCCACGCCGTCGTGACGAACAGCCGCGCGTACAAGAACGCCCTCGGGTACTCCGGCACCAACGCCGGTGGCGAGCTCTACCTCATCAACAGCGAGTGGGACCACAACGCGACCGGCATCCTGCCCAACACGCTCACCAGCGAGCCGGACCCGCCGCAGCGAGGCGCGACGATCGCGGGCAACTACGTGCACGACAACAACGACAACGACATCCCGGGCACCGGCATCACGGGCATTGCTCCGGTCGGCGTCGGTATCGGGCTTGCCGGCGGCTGGGACAACATCGTCCGCGACAACCGCATCGAGAACCAGAAGCACGCCGGCGTCCTTGTCCAGTGGCTGTTCACGCCGCCGATGAACAACCAGGTCGTCTACAACCGCTTCAAGAACGTGGCCTTCGCCAAGGCGCCCGGCGACGCGGACATCTCGATGGACGGCACCGGCATCCAGAACTGTGTCGACCACAACACCGATGCGGGCAAGCCTGCCACCGTCGACCCGCCCAACCCGGCGGGCCTATCGGACTGCGGCGCGGGCAACCCGTTGCGGACCCAGCTCGGTCGCGGCCTCTACTCCCCCGGCGACCCGATCGTCGACGTCATGAGCGCGCTCAACGCCGCGGGCATCACCGAGCCCAAGGACTACAAGGGACCCGGCCCGCACCCGGACGCCCAGCGGACGATGGCCAACCCCTGCAAGGGCGCGCCCGACAACCCCTGGTGCAGGAGCGGCAAGCCGGTCTTCAGCGCTCCGAGCGCACCCGCACGGCGGTAGCTCCCCCGAGGAGCAGCAGCAGGGCGGCCCCCGCAAGCCCCACCGGCAGTCCCGTCGACGCGAGCCCGCCGGTGGCGACCGGACGGGGCGCGCTGACGGCCGCGCCGCAGACCGCGCCCCCGCGGCCGAGGCGACCGG
>JAWWOJ010000593.1:0-4933 GCA_033851885.1 Frankiales bacterium
ACCGGCGATGAACAGCTTGGTCAGCGCATCACCCAGCGCGGCGGCGTACTCGGCCGGCTTCCAGACCACCGCGTTGCCGCACAGCAGAGCCGGCACGAGGTACCACGACGGGACCGCGACGGGGAAGTTGCCAGCAGTGATGATCCCGGCAACACCCACCGGCACGCGGAACGTGAACAGCTGCTTGTCGCGCATCTCCGACGGCACGGTCTGGCCGTAGAGCCGGCGGCCCTCGCCGAGGAAGAAGTCACAGGTGTCGATGATCTCCTGGACCTCACCGAGGGCCTCCGCTCGAGGTTTGCCGACCTCGCGCACGATCAACGCCGCCAGCGCCTCCTGGTTGGACTCGACGAGCCGCCCGACCTGCGCGATGACCCGGCCACGCACCGGTGCGGGAGTCTCAGCCCAGCCGCGCTGGGCCGCGGTGGCGACGCGGAAGGCCTCGACAACCTGGTCGACGGAGGCCAGCGAGATCTCCGCGACCACGTCGTCGAGCTGCGCGGGGTTGGTGGACACCAGCGTGCCGGCGTCGCCGGGGACCGACGTGCCGTCGATGAGGGAGCTGATCTGCGTGACAGTCACGGTGCGAGAAGCCTTTCGAGGACGCGGTCGAGAGCAGCGACGCCGAGGGCGAGGTCGGTCTCGCTGACCGTGAGGGCCGGGCGGAACCGGACGCTGCGCGTGCCGCAGCCGAGCAGGAGGACACGCTCGTCCTCGCGCAGCGACATCAGCACGGCGTCACGGATCTCCTTGCTGGGCAAGGAGAACGCACACATCAGACCACGCCCGCGTACGTCGGTCACGATCTCGAAGCGTCCCGCCAGCTGGCCGAGCAGGCTGAGCAGGTGGGTGCCCGCGACGGCCGTACGCGCGATGAGGCCGTCGGCTTCGACCACCTCGAGCACCCGGCGCGCGCGGACCATGTCGACGAGCGAGCCGCCCCAGGTCGAGTTGATCCGCGAGGACACGGCGAACACGTTGTCCGGCACCTCGTCGACGCGGCCGCCCGCCATGACGCCGCACACCTGGGTCTTCTTGCCGAAGGCGATGACGTCGGGCTGGACGCCGAGCTGTTGGTAGGCCCACGCGGTGCCGGTCAGACCGCAGCCGGTCTGCACCTCGTCCAGGACGAAGAGCGCGTCGAACTCCCGGCAGAGGGCCTGCATCGCCTGCAGGAACTGCGGCCGGAAATGGTGGTCGCCGCCCTCGCCCTGGATCGGCTCCATGATGAAGCAGGCGATGTCGTCGGGGTGGGCGTCGAACGCGGTGCGGGCGGCCGCCAGCGCCGCGTGCTCGCGCGACTCGACGTCCGACGACGACGAGAGGTAGGGCGACGGGATCCGCGGCCAGTCGAGCTTGGGGAAGCGGTCCACCTTGACCGGGTCGGTGTTGGTGAGCGACAGCGTGTAGCCGCTGCGCCCGTGGAAGGCCTCGCGCAGGTGCAGCACCTTCGTGCCGAGCTCGGGGGAGCGCCCGTGCGCCTCGTTCCAGCGGCTCTTCCAGTCGAACGCGACCTTCAACGCGTTCTCGACCGCGAGCGCGCCGCCCTCGACGAAGAACAGGTGGGGGAGCGCGGGATCTCCGAGCACCCGGGCAAAGGTCTCGACGAAGCGGGCCATCGCGACGGTGTAGACGTCGCTGTTGGACGGCTTGTTGCGGGCAGCCTCGAGCAGGTCGGCGGTGAACGCCGCATCGTCGACCAGAGCGGGGTGGTTCATGCCCAGCGCGCTCGAGGCGAAGAACGTGAACAGGTCGAGGTAGGAGCGCCCGTCACGCGCGTCGACCAGCTGCGACCCACGCGACGCCGTCAGGTCGAGCACCATGTCGAACCCGTCGACGAGCAGGTGCTGACCGAGGAGGGCGTGTACCTCGGCCGGGGACACCACGGCAGGAGCGATCATCGTCATGACCCCAGGTTAACCGGCGATCCTCCCGTCTGCGAGCACATCTACGGGCGATCCTCCACCAGCTAGCGTCGCGAAGGTGCCGACCACGCTGTATCGCCGCGGCCGGGTGCGCAGCCCGGTCGATCCCTTCGCGACCGCCCTCATGACCGAGGGCGACCGGGTCGTCTGGGTCGGGCAGGAGGGGGCTGCGGACGCGCTGGCCGCCGACGTCACCGTCGAGCTGGGCGACGGCTGGCTGGCGCCGGCCTTCGTCGACGCCCACGTGCACGCCACCAGCACCGGCATCGCGCTGACGGGGCTGGACCTCACCGGCACGACGTCACTGGGCCAGGCACTTCGGCTGCTCGAGGAGCACTGCCGCCGGGTCCGTGGGGGAGTGGTCCTGGGGACCGGCTGGGACGAGACCTTGTGGCCGGAGGGCCGACCGCCCAGCGCTGCCGAGCTCGACCGGGCCTCCTACGGCGGCGTCGTCTACCTGTCGCGCACCGACGTGCACTCGGCAGTGGCCAGCAGTGCGCTGCTGGCCGCATGCCCCGAGGCCCGCGGTGCGCCGGGTTGGGGAGCGGACGGGCTGGTCCGGCAGGAGGCGCACCACCTGGTACGACGGGCCGCGCAGGCGGCCATCACCCCGGCCCAGCGACAGGCCGCGCAGCGGGCCGCTCTCGACCGGGCGGCGGCACTCGGGATCGCCTGCGTGCATGAGTGCGGGGGCCCGGACATCAACGGCGAGGACGACTTCCGCGCGCTGCTCGCGCTCGAGCACCCCGTCGAGCGGGTGGGCTACTGGGGCGAGCTGCTCGCCGTGGACAAGGCCCGCGCGCTCGGGGCCGCGGGGGCGGCCGGCGACCTGTTCGTGGACGGAGCGCTCGGCAGCCGGACGGCCTGCCTGCACGAGGACTACCGGGACGGCGAGGGCCACGGCCACGCCTACCTCGAGACCGAGCAGGTACGGGACCACGTGGTGGCCTGCACCCGAGGCGGCGTACAGGCGGGTTTCCACGCCATCGGGGACGAGGCCGTCAGGCGGGTTGCCGACGGTCTCAGGGGAGCCGCAGCGGCGGTCGGCACCGACGCCGTCCGGGCCGCCCGGCACCGGGTCGAGCACCTCGAGATGGTCACCCCGGAGCAGGTCGCCGTGCTTGCCGGCCTCGGGGTCGTCGCCAGCGTGCAGCCGATGTTCGACGCCCGCTGGGGCGGGCCGTCAGGGATGTACGTGCAGCGGCTGGGAGCGGAGCGGGCGCGGGGGATGAACCCGTTCGCGGCGCTGGCGGCGGCCGGCGTCGCGTTGGCTCTCGGGTCGGACAGTCCGGTGACCACTCTCGACCCGTGGGGCACCGTCCGGGCCGCTGTCCGGCACCGCACGCCTGGCTCCGGCCTGTCGGCGCGCGCCGCGTTCAGCGCCCACACCCGCGGTGGCTGGCGGGCGGCGTGCCGAGACGACGAGGGCGAGCTGGTGCCCGGTGCCACAGCGACATTCGCGGTCTGGCAGGTGCCGGGGGAGCTGGTCGTGCAGGCGCCGGCCGACGCCGTCTCGGGCTGGTCGACGGATGCCCGGGCGGGGGTCTCGGGACTGCCCGACCTCGACGCCCCGGACCCGGTCTGCCGACGCACCGTCGTCGGCGGGGTAGTGGCCCACGAAGCGGACGTCTAGGGGCCGAACGGAGCAATATCTCGTCACGATTCGTGACGGCAAGGATGCGTTGCGATGAACAGGTAGCAAACCATTGACAACCCACGGGAGGCCGTCGGTATGGTCCTGCCGCTAGTCAGGGACAACCCGCTCACGCCCGGTCGTCCTGAGGCCCTTGCTGCGGACCCCGAACCCCGGAAGTCCAGCCGCAGCAGGGGAATCGGGTGGCCGGAGGTCTCTGGGGGACGGTGGCGGGTCCTGGGGGGTTTCACCAGCAGCGCGAACGACCCGGGCACAGGCTCGGTGGGCCAGTAGACAACAGCACGAAGGTGCGCGCCACGCGCCGGCGGGTTGGTCCGAAGGCCCACCGGGCCTTCGCTCGTTGCTGGGCACCCTAGGCTTCGAGCGGTGAAGGCCCGCCTCGTCGCAGCAGCCCTGTCCGGGGTCCTGCTGAACGTGGCTTTCCCACCCCACGACCTGTGGTGGCTGGCGCCCGTCGCGGTCGGGCTGCTGACCAACACCGTGCGCGGCCGGACCTTCAGGCAGGGTGCCCTGCTCGGCTGGGTCCACGGTCTCGTCTTCTTCGGCGTTCTGCTGGTGTGGACCGGCACCATCGCGGGCGTGCTCGCGTGGGTCGCGCTGACGCTCCTCGAGTCGATCTTCTCGGCCGCCCTCGGGCTCGCCCTGACGGCGGTGCTGCGGGTCCCGGCCTGGCCGCTGTGGGCGGCGGCGGTCTGGGTCGGGGAGGAGGCGCTGCGCGACCGGCTCCCGTTCGGCGGCTTCCCCTGGGGAAGGCTGGCTTTCAGTCAGGGCCACACCCCTCTGACCGCGCTGGCTTCCTGGGGCGGTGCGCCCCTCGTGACGTTCGCGGTCGCCGCGCTTGCGGCGCTGGTCGTCCGCGCACCGGGCAGGGCAGTGCTCGTCGGGCCGGTGCTCGTCCTCGTCGCCCTGGTCACACCGGTCCCGACCGGCGGGCAGCGGGTCAACGTGGGGGTCGTCCAGGGCAACGTCCCGCGGGTCGGTCTCGAGCGGCCCGACCAGGTCTCGCAGGTGCTGGCCAACCACGTGCAGGCGACCCACGACCTCGCAGCATCCGTCCGTGCCGGGACGCTGCCCGCGCCGCAGCTCGTCATCTGGCCCGAGAACGCCAGCGATCTCGACCCCTACACCGATGCCGGCGCCGCGGCGAGCATCGAAGGGGCGGCCGCCGACGTCGGCGTACCGATCCTGGTGGGCGCCGTCCCCGACGGACCCGGCCGCTTCGTCAGCAACCGCGGGATCGTCTGGGACCCGGTGAGTGGTGCCGGCGCGAGCTACGTGAAGCGCCATCCGGTGCCGTTCGGGGAGTACATCCCGTTCCGCGCCCTGGTGCGCAAGGTGACCGACAAGGTCGACC
>JAWWOJ010000597.1:0-3127 GCA_033851885.1 Frankiales bacterium
GGAGTCCGTCACGGTCGTGAGGTGGCCGAGGGCGCCGACGCCGGTGCTGCTCCAGGCGACGGGCTGGTCCGGCATCGGGAGCCCGGCGGCGTTGATCACCGTCGCGGTGAGGTCGACCGGCTGCCCCGTCACCGACGCCGGCTGCGAGGCCGTGACCGCGATGGCTGCTGAGGGTCGGGTCGGCAGCAGGGTGGCCGTCGGGTAGGTCGCCGACCAGAGACCGCGTACGGCATCCGGAGCCGCGGCCAGACCCGGGTGCACGCTCACGGTCCAGGTCCCGGCCACGGGGCTGACCACGGACAGCCGCTCGTTGGGTGCCGAGGAGCAGTAGGAGCTGTACCCGTTGGGCTGCGCGTTCGGGTCGCACGCGAGGAAGGTGTCCGCCACCTGGGTGCCGTCCGGGCGGACCAGACTGATGTCGAGGTCGTCGTTGGCAGGCAGCACCTGCTCCGGTCCCCAGTCGATCATGACGTCCAGGCTGGTCGCGCCTGGCAGCACCGGATAGGTCGACGTGAAGGAGCTGGTCGGGGCCAGAGTGTCGCCACCGGCCGTGCCCGCGAACGGCACCACGTCGGTGCTCAGACCACTGCGGTAGGTCCCGGTCTGGGTGAGGCTCTGGGCCGCTTGGGTGGCCGCGAGGGCGTTCACGAACCCGGCGCCCACGGCGTACTGCTGGTAGCCCGGCATCGCGGTGGCGGTGTTCTGCAGGATGTTGCGGACCTCCAGCGGTGTCAGGTAGCGGCCCTTCTTGGCCAGCGCGGCCTGCTGCATGAGGGCCACGACCCCCGCGATGTGCGGCGACGCCATCGACGTACCGCTGCTCACCGCGTAGTAACCCGTGTCCGTGCCTGACGGCGCGTCACCGTCGGGAGCTGCGACCGTCTGGGCATCGGCCGCGTCGATGGTGAAGCCCGTCAGGGCACGGACGCTGGTGATCGAGTCGCCGGGTGCGGTGACCGTCGGGTGCAGCTGCGGGTGCCCCGGCACACCCTTGCTGGAGTAGAAGGCCTGCTGGTGGTTCTTGGTCCCGGACCCGACCGAGATCGCGTGCGGGTTGGCGCTGAACATGTTGAGGCTGTCGGTGCGGGTGCCGTCGTTGCCGGCTCCGAAGACGACCGAGATCCCCTTGGCCCACGCCGCGTCGATCGCGAGGTTCACCGGGTGGTCCGGGTCGTAGGCCGTGAAGGCGCCCGGTCCCCAGCTGTTGTTGATGACCTTGATGTTGTACTGGTCCTTGTGGCTGATGGCGTAGTCGAAGGCCGCCAGCACGTTCTCGGCCTCGACTGCCTCGCCGGTGCCGAAGCCGATCAGGTTCGCGCCGTAGGCGACGCCCCGGTACCGCGTCGGATCGGTCCCGGCGGTTCCCCAGCCCGCCGCGATGCCGGCGACGTGCGAGCCGTGCCCCGACGTGGAGTCGGTGCTGATCTGGTCGGGCAGCACGACGACCGGATCCTGCGCGACCTCCTGCCGGCCGAGGATCTTCACGTTCTGCACGGTCTTGATCGGGGTGCCGTGGCAGAACACCGCGGCCGCGCAGAGGTCGGGGTGGGTGCCATCGACTCCGGCGTCGATCACCGCGATGCCGATGCCGGCGCCGGTCCACCCGAGATCGCTCCACACCCGGTCCGCACCGGACGACTGCGTCGCCAGGTCCGACAGGTAGTGGTAGGTCTCGTTCGGGTAGACGCCCTTGACCCCAGGCAGCCCGCGCAGCAGTCCGGCGAGGGCAGCAGGCCCCACGACCACGGCGGCCGGGACCTCGGTGAAGCCATGGACGGCATCGCTGACGCCGTCGAGGACGCCGAGCTGGTAGCTCGACGGCGGCGCGTCGTAGGTGACGATCCAGGTCGTCAGGGCGCCGTCCGCGGCGGCCGGGACCACCCCCGTCGACAGGCCCAGCGCCAGCAGCCCGAGGGTACTGAGCAGGGCCAGGAGCGTTCGTGCAAAGCACTGACGCAGCGTGGCCATGCGGTCACAGTCCGCCGCGGGCGGGCGGCCCGGCCATGGCCCGTTGGGACCATTGACCCAGCGTGTGCGTCGTCGCCCCGGAATCCCCGGACATCAGGGACACCTGGTGACCGGTGAGTCACGCTCCGCGTCCGGTCAGCTGCCCCGGAGGACCGCGCCGAGCTCCCCGGCCGCGGCGATCGCGGCATCGCGAGCGGCCAGCACCTCGACGTCGGTGAGGGTGCGGTCAGCGGCCCGGAAGCGCAGCGCGTAGGCGAGCGAGACCTTGCCGGCTCCGATCTGGGGGCCGGTGAAGACGTCGAAGAGCTGGAGCTCCTCGAGCAGTTCGCCCGCGCCCTGACGCAGTCGCCGCGCGACGTCGGACGACAGCACGTCGGCAGGAACGACCAGCGCGACGTCGACGGAGGAGGGTGGGTAGGTGGAGATGACCGGCGCCGGTGCAGGTCCCGCGTGCTCGGCGGCGCGTACGACCTGGTCGAGGTCGACCTCTCCGACGACCGGGCGCGGCGGCAGCCCCAGCTGGCTCACCACCCGCGGGTGCACCTCGCCGGCGGTCCCCACGGGCTCGCCGTCCAGCAGCAGCACCGCACAGCGGCCCGGGTGGTGCGCGGGGTCCTGGCCTCGACCGACGGTCAGGGTCACGCCGACGGCACGCGCCGCCGCCAGGAGCACCTCGACGGCGTCCCCGACGGCGACCGGACGTCCGGCGCGGTGGCCGGCCAGTGCGACGGCGAGGTGCCGAGGCTGCGCCGGGAGCGCGGCGTCGAGGGCGGCGAGCTGTGCGTCGGTGGGGCGCCGGCTGGTCGCGGGGACCTCTGCCACCGGCGTCCCGGTGCCCAGGAAGACCGATCCGGTCTCGAACAGCGCCACGTCGGTCAGGCCGCGTCCGACGTTGCGCAGGACCGCTGTGAGCAGTCCGGGAAGCAGGGCCGGTCGCAGCAGGGCCTCCTCCTCCGACAACGGGTTCAGCAGCCGGGGCGGGTCGCAGCCGCGCAGGCCCAGGGTGTCGACGAGGCTGTCCGCGACGAAGGGCGGCATGACGACCTCGACCAGACCGGCCGTCGCGACGGAACGCGCGACTGTGCGACGGAGTCGCTGGCCGGCCGTGAGGCCATGGCCGGCCGGGGCGGTCGGAAGGGCGATGGGCACGGCGTCGTAG
>JAWWOJ010000010.1:0-12498 GCA_033851885.1 Frankiales bacterium
GGACAGCTGGAGAGCTTCGTCCGCCAGACAGCCGTCGAGCTGCTCGACCGGCTCCGGGGCCGCGACACGTTCGACGTCGTGCAGGAGTTCGCGATCCGGCTGCCGCTCGACGTCATCAGCGAGCTCATCGGCGTCCCCGTGGAACTGCGGGCCGAGGTCCACCGGCTCAGTGACATCGCAGCCGCCCGCAATGGGCGCGAGCCGCTGACCAAGGAGGAGATCCAAGCGAGCATGGGCTTGCAGGAACTCCTTACCGAACTCGCTCGTGAGCGACGCCGGAACCCTGGCGACGACGTCATCACCACCCTCATGCAGAGTCCGGTGGAGGACGAGGACGGTGGCCGCCGCTACCTCGACGACGATGAGATCGGCGTCCGTTTCCTCGAACTCGCTTTTGCCGGTCACGAGACGGTCGCGAAGCTCATCCCCAACGCGGTCGTCGCGCTCGCCTGGCATCCCGAGCAGCGAGCCCGCCTCGTCGCTGACCCGAGCCTGCTCCCGAAAGCTGTCGAGGAGATGCTGCGCTGGGACCCGCCGTCGCACTACCAGGGCCGCTGGACGACCCGCGACGTCACGCTTCACGGCGTCACGATTCCTGCCGGTCAGCGCGTCATCCTGCTCACCGGTGCGGCCCTGCACGATCCGCGTCAGTACCCCGACCCGGAGACCTTCGACATGGACCGGCTGCTCGAGCGGCATGTCGCGTTCGGGCTGGGACGCCATGTCTGCCTGGGAGCGTCGCTCGCGCGCCTGGAGACGCGGATCGCCTTCGAGGAGCTGCTCCAGCGCTACCCCGAGTGGGATCTCGTCGAAGGCGGGGCGCAGCGGCGGATGAACGGCAACGTCCGTGGGCTCAGGAACCTCCGCATCGCGGTCAAGCCGTCGCCGGCAGCCATCGGATGAGCCGGTGACGACGACCGGCGCACCCGCTGCTCTCCGTGCGGAGCCGGCTCGTCCAGGACCGGTCGTCACTCAGGACAACGCCGCGTTCTGGGAGGCGGCCCGGCAGCGCCAGCTGATGGTGCAGCAGTGCCGCAGGTGCCAGCAGCGCTACCACCCACCGCGGCCGATGTGCCCGTCGTGCCACAGCACCGACCTCGGGCTGCTCGCATGCAGCGGCCGGGCAACGATTCACAGCTGGACGGCGGTGCACTACCCGCAGAGCCCGCGGTTCAGCTACCCCGCGATCGTCGTCGTGGTCGAACTTGAGGAGGGCGTGCGCCTGGTCTCAGGCCTGGTTGACGCGCAGCCCTCGGACGTGCGCATCGGCCTGCCGGTCACGGTGGATTTCCTCGACGTCGAGGACGGTGCGGTGCTGCCCGTCTTCCGGCTGGAACGGTGACGGTGTCGACTCCTCAGGGAGGCGCCGCGGTGGTCGGGATCGGGGCCACCGAGTTCTCGAAGGCGGCCGGACGCAGCGAGACGCAGCTGGCGTGCGAGGCGATCGTCGCAGCCCTGTCCGACGCCGGGCTCGATGCCTCCGATGTCGACGGTGTCGTCAGCTACACGATCGACCCGGTGGAGGAGGCCGAGCTCGTGCGGGCGGTCGGGTTCCAGGAGCTCACCTGGTCCAGCCGCGTCCCCTATGGCGGCGCCGGCTCTCAGGCCACCCTGCTGCACGCTGCGGCGGCAGTCACCTCGGGCGCGGCCCGAGCGGTGGTGGTGTGGCGTGCCATCAAGGCCCGGTCAGGCACGCGGTTCGGTGGCGCCGCTGTCCCGAGGTCGCCGACCAGCGCGCACGCAGGAACCTCGGCGGCCCAGTGGAGCGCGCCCTACGGGGCACTGACACCCGCGTCCTGGATCGCGCTGCTGGCAACCCGGTACATGGAGACCTTCGGCGTGACGAACGAGGACTTCGGGCGTGCTGTCGTGCAGCTCAGAGCGCATGCCGCGACCAACCCCGAGGCGCACTACTTCGGCCGCCCACTCAGCCTGGAGGAGCACCAGCAGTCACGCTGGATCGCGGAGCCGGGTATCCGGCGTGCTGACTGCTGCCAGGAGAGCGACGGGGCGGTCGCGCTGATCGTCACCTCGGCGGACGAGCCGGTCGCCGCTGCGGCGACGACTCCGGTACGCATCCTCGCGGTGACGGGGAGCGCCCTGGACGGTCACGAGGTGGCGAGTGACCACTATGTCCCCGACATCGGCGACTTCCCGGAGAGCCGCGCCCTGGGCAACCGCCTGTTCGCGCAGGCCGGGCTGGGGCGTGACGACGTCGATGTGGCCCTCGTCTACGACGCCTTCTCACCCGTGCTCCTGATGCAGCTGGAGTCCCTCGGCTTCTGCGGCCCCGGCGAGGCGAAGGACCTGATCGGCGACGACGGACTCGCCGTCACCGGAGTGCTGCCGTGCAACCCGAATGGCGGCCTGATCGGAGAGGCCTACATCCACGGGCTGAACCTGACTCTCGAGGCGGTACGCCAACTGCGCGGCACGGCCGCCAACCAGGTGCCCGCCGCCCGCACGGCCCTGGTCGCCGCGACGCGCTCCGGCGTGCTGCTCGGCACATGAGCATCCGTGGACCCGAGGTGCGCGGGCGGGTGCGGCTCGAGGAGGTGCTCGACCTCGAGGTGGTGGGACCGGACCTGTTCCGCGGGGCGTCGCCGGACACGAACCTGCAGCGGATCTTCGGCGGGCAGGTGGCGGCCCAGGCGCTGGTGGCGGCGACCCGCACCGTGCAGGCGGGGCGTCCGGTCCATTCACTGCACGCCTACTTCCTTCGGCCAGGCAAGCCCGGGGTGCCGACTGATTACGTGGTCGACCGGGTCCGCGACGGCGGAAGCTTCAGCACGCGCCGAGTCACCGGCTCGCAGGCAGGGATGGCGATCTTCTCCCTGTCCGCGTCCTTCCAGCTCGGTCACCAGGAAGGTCCGGACCATGCCGACCTGCCGCCGGACGTGGACACGCCCGAACAGCTTGCGCATGTCGACGAGACCGACGCCGAGTTCCGTCAGTGGCACCGGACCGAGTGGCCGGACTGGGACCTGCGACGGGCGTCGGTTCCGCGGGGCACGAGCGGACGCAGCCCGGTCCAGCAGGTCTGGGTGCGCCACGCCGCGCCGTTGCCCGACGATCCCGTCCTGCACGCCTGCGCCCTGACCTACGTCAGCGACATGACGTTGCTCGGTTGCTCGGTCGGTGCCTACGCGGACGAGCGCCCGAATCTGCAGGTTGCCTCGCTGGACCACGCCGTCTGGTTCCTGCGTCCGTTCCGCGCTGATGCGTGGCTGTTGTACGACCAGAGCAGTCCGTCGGCCGGCGGCGGCCGGGGGCTCAACATCGGCCGGGTCTTCGACCGCGGGGGCGCGCTGGTCGCGGCGGTCGTCCAGGAGGGGCTCGTCCGTCAGCTCCGCGGCTGACCTGCCAGCGAACGCTGGCGCAGACCCATAGTAACGACTATGTTGCAATGGTCACACAGATCGTCGCTCGAGGAGAGACAGTGGACGTCCCCCGCCCAGGCGCGAAGTTGGAATGCAGTAGCTGTGGCGCCCAGCTCGTTGTCGTGAAGCGCCCAGAGAGCGTGCCCACGTGTTGCGGGCAGCCGCTCGCGCCTGCTGCCACGAAGGCGGGTGTCTCCCGTGGCCAGTGAGCTCGGCAAACGCTATGAGTGCCCCTCCTGCGGCGGGCAGCTGCTGGTCGTCGCCGCCGGCACGGGCCAGGTGCTGTGCTGCGGCGTCGAGGTCGACGTGCTGCAGCCCAAGAAGCTCCCCTCCTCGGACTGACGTCGATGGATCTGAGTCTGATCCTGGGGATGGCCGCCGACGGCTTCCCGGACCGGGTGGCCATCGGGAGCAGCGACTCCGGACTGACCTTCGCCGCGCTCCACGCACGCGTCGAGCGGCTCGCGGCGGCCCTTCCGGCGGGACGTCCCGTGGTCTACGTCGGTCCGCACGGCGAACACGCCGCGACATTGCTGTTCGCGGCCTCGGCGGCGGGCTCGCCGTTCGCGCCGGTCAACGGGCGACTGCCGCGTGAGCAGGTCGTCGAGCTCGTGCGTCGGCTCGACCCCGCGCTGGTGGTCTGCACGCCAGACCTCGAGACCGCTCTGAACTCCACGGCACCGGTGGTCATCACGACAGCGCGGCTCGACGACCTCGAGCACGTCGACGTGCCGGCCTCCGAGCCGTCGGACGTGGCGGTCCTGCTCTACACCAGCGGCACGACGGCGGCCCCGAAGGCCGCTGTGCTGACTCACGAGAACCTGCTCGCCTACGTCATGGAAACCCTCGACTTCGGCTCCGCCGGCGACGACGAATGCCTGTTGCTGGCCGTACCGCCCTTCCATGTCGCCGGCATCGCAGCGGTTCTGTCGAATGCCTACCTCGGTCGTCGCGTCGTCGCGTTGCCGGCGTTCGATCCGACCGCCTGGCTGCAGGCCGTCCGCGACCAGTCGGTCACCCACGCGTTCGTCGTCCCCACGATGCTGGCCCGCATCGTCGCGGCACTCCGCGACAACCCGACCTTGGCCGGTCAGTCACTGCGCACGCTGTCCTACGGCGGCGCCCGTACGCCGGGACCGGTCCTGGAGGAGGCGTTGGCGCTGTTCCCTGACGTGCAGTTCGTCAATGCCTACGGGCTCACCGAGACCAGTTCCACGATCGCGGTGCTCGGGCCCGAGGACCACCGCCCCGACCCCACGGATCCCGTCGCCGTAGGACGACTCGCATCGGTCGGCCAGGTCGTGTCCTCCGTCGAGGTCGACATCATCGACGAGGCCGGCCGGCCTGTCTCGACCGGCCGGTCCGGTCGGGTCCGGATGCGCGGCGCCCAGGTCGGTGGGAGCTACCTCGGCACGGGAAGCACCCTCGACAGGGAAGGCTGGCTGGTCACCGGCGACCTCGGTCATCTCGACGACGACGGCTACCTGTTCCTGGAGGGCCGCGCCGATGACGTCGTCATCCGGGGCGGCGAGAACATCTCGGCGGCAGAGGTCGAAGACGCGCTGCTGCGCTGCGACGGCGTCGCCCAGGCGGCCGTCGTCGGCGTACCCGACGAGGAGTGGGGCGAGCGACTGGCCGCGGCGGTCGTCGCACGCGACGGCGTCAGCCTCGAGCCCGATGCCCTGCGGGCGCGGGTGCGGGAGCTGCTCGGCTCGCTCAAGACGCCCGACCAGGTCGTCCTGCGTGAGGACCTGCCTCTGACCGCCACCGGCAAGGTGCTCAAACGCGTCCTGCGCGACGAGCTCGTCGCCTCCCTGCAGCCCACCACCTGACCGAACCCCCGAAGGAACACCATGACTGAGCGCCTCATCTCCGCCGACTCGCACGTCGCTACCTCGCACGACGCGGTCAAGCGCCACCTCGCGACCAAGTACCACGAGGCCTACGACAGCGCGATGACGCGCATGTACACCGAACTCATGTACATGTTCGAGGGCAAGAACATGACCAACCAGCGCAAGCACCCCGCGTCGACGCGGGCCGGCTACGAGGACGCCGCCGAGCGACTCAAGGACATGGACGTGGATGGTGTCGATGTCGAGGTGCTGTACTCGGAGGTCAGCGCCTTCCGGTTCCTCACCGACGTCGGCGAGGGCCGCGACGAGGCCACCCGAGCCTTCAACGATTCCCTGCACGAGTGGGCCTCGGTCGACGCGAAGCGGCTGATCGTCTCCTACCAGATCCCCATCTATGACGTCGACTTCGCGGTCTCGGAGATCAAGCGGATCGTCGAGCTCGGCGGCAAGTCGCTGCAGCTGCCCGTGTATCCGAGCGAGGCCGGCCTGCCCGAGTACTTCGACAAGCGCTACGACCCGATGTGGGCGACGATCCAGGAGACCGGCCTACCGGTATGCCTGCACATCGGTCTCAACACCAACATCAAGGACCTCGCCCGACGCGACCCCACGCCCAACGCCGGCGTCATGGTTCCGATCGTCGCACTCCTGTGCGCCGAGTCCTACGGCATGATCATCATGGGTGGGGTCCTCGAGCGCTTCCCCGACCTCAAGATCGTCTACGTCGAGCCCGGTGTCGGCTGGCTGCCCTGGTGGATGGAGGTCGCCGACGACCTGACGCTGCGGCAGGGCTATGACTTCCCGGCGATCAAGGAGCTGCCGAGCTTCTATTTCAAGCGCAACTGCTCGGTCACCTTCATCGACGAGGCCACTGCCATCCAGACCCAGCGACACACCATCGGTGTCGAGAACCTGATGTGGTCCACGGACTACCCGCACCCCGTCAGCTCCTGGCCGCACAGCCACAAGATCGTCGACGAGATCATGCACGGCGTCCCGGCGGACGAGCGGCGCCTGATGACGAGCGGCAACGCGGAGCGCATCTGGAACCTTGCGTGAGCGGGCCCCTCACCGGCATCAGGGTCATCGAGCTCGCCGGCGGACGGCCGTCGGCGCTCGCCGGGATGATCCTCGCCGACCAGGGCGCCGACGTCGTGCTCGTCGAGCCGCCGGAGGGGCGTGCGGTCCGGTCGCTGCCCGGCGAGCGCGTCTGGGACCGCGGCAAGCGGTCGGTCGTGCTGAACCTCGACGTCGAAGGCGACCGCGCGCAGCTGCTGGCCCTGCTGGCCGGGGCCGACGTGCTGCTCGAGGCACTGCTCGCCACCGAGGTCACCCAGTGGGATCTCGGTCCGGAGACGCTGCGCGAGCTCAACCCGATGCTCGTCCACTGCAGCTTGTCCGCCTACGGCGGTGCCTTCCCGGAGGAGGACGAGGCACGCGCCGCCGCCGCCGGTCCCGCGGCGGAGATGCTCGTCAGTGCCCGCCTCGGCGCCTACCACGAGCAGCGCGGCTGGTACGGCACACCCATGGACCGCATTCTCGGTATCGAGGGCGGTCCCGACGACCTCGACGTGCCCGTCGGGGCGGAACAGGGCCCCGACCGTGACGGCCCCCTGGCGGTCGCGTCCCCGTGGGCTGGACTGTCGACGGCGCTGAACGCCGCGCTGGGCATCTCCGCCTCGCTCGTCGCCCGCCTCCGCACCGGCAGTGGGCAGCACCTGAGCACCAGCATGCTGCAGGGACTGTTTGCCGTGAACTTCTCCTCCTGGCAGCGGCCGGAGAACATCGACGCCGACCTGTACCGCATGTGGGTGCTCGACCGCCGCGCCCCCAAGGGCCTGTTCGCTTGCGCGGACGGGCGCTGGGTCCACCAGTGGCCGATGAACCCGTTCGCCGTCACCGAGGCGAGCCAGGCCGCCACGCTCGACGACGCCGTCGCGACCCGCAACCGCGACGACATCCGTCGCCTCGGGATGAGCCCCGACGACCTGATCGTGCTGCTGCACTACTTCCCCGACATGGTCGAGGCGCACCGCCGGTTCAACGCCGAGGAGTGGGTCAGGTTCGGCGCGCGCGCCGACGTCGGTCTGCAGCTCGTGCGTTCGCCGGAAGAGGCCCTTCAGGACCCGGACTTCCTGGCCGACCAGACCGTCATCGACGTCGCGGACCGCGAGCACGGCCTCGTGCGCCAGCCCGGACTGGGTTTCGCCCTCAGCCGCGACAGGGGCGAGGTCCGTCGAGGAGCGCCCGCTCTCGGCGAGCACACCGAGGAAGTCCTCGCCGACCTGCCGCCGACACCGACACCGACATCGATACCGACACCGACCGCGCCGAGCAGCGGCCGGCTCCCGGCGGGCTCCGGACCGCTCGCGGGCATCCGGGTTCTCGACCTCGGCCTGGGGGTCGCGGGACCGTTCGCCACGTCGCTGCTCGCCGAGCTCGGCGCTGACGTCATCAAGGTCAACACGCAGTGGGACGGCTTCTGGCTGGCGATGCACATGGGTGCTGCCGCCAACCGCGGCAAGCGGAGCCTGTCGGTGGATCTGAAGGACCCCCGCGGCCGCGAGCTCGTCCGGCGCCTCGCGCTCTCTGCCGATGTCGTCGCGCACAATATGCGCACCGGCGCGGCTGAGCGGCTCGGTCTGGACTACGACAGCCTCTCCGCTGACAACCCGGGGTTGGTCTACTGCCACAGCCGTGGGTTTGACCATGGCAGCCGGCTGGGTCTTCCGGGCACGGACCAGACCGCGGGTGCCCTGTGTGGCACGTCCTATGAGGACGGTGCCGTGCACCGCGGCGGTAGTCCCTTCTGGAGCCCGACGAGCATGGGTGACACCGGCAACGGCTGGCTGTCCGCGATCGGCATCGTGCAGGCGCTCTACCAGCGTGAGCTCACCGGCCGTGGCCAGTCCGTCGACTCGGCCATCGTGAACGCTTGCCTGCTCGCGACGTCCGCGACGTACGTCCGTGCCGACGGCACCGCCCCCCAGCGGGCGAGGTTGGACCCGCAGATGCTCGGTTTCTCGGCGCTGCACCGGCTCTACCCGGCCGGCACCGACCCGACGACAGAGGACTGGTTTGCGCTTGCTGCCGTCGATGACGCTGCGGCGTCGGCGCTGCTGTCGCTCGTCGGCCTCGGCGACGAGGATCGTTTCGCCGACGCCGATGCGCGGGCGCTTCATGACGAGGAGCTCGCGAAGGAGCTGGAGAGCCGGTTCGCCGACGCAGACGTGACGACGTGGATCGCTCGGCTGCAGGCCGGCGGGGTGCCATGCGAGCCGGCGTCGGCGCGCTTCACGCAACGCCTCTTCGACGACGAGCGCCTTCGTCAGCTGGGTCTGACCACGACGCAGCAGCATCCTGTCATCGGGCGGCTCGACACCTACGGCGACCTGATCACCTTCGACGGCACACCCACCTCGCCCGGTCGCCCTGCGCCGCTGTGCGGGCAGCACTCGCGAGAGATCCTCACCGAGCTGGGCTTGTCTCCCGAGGAGGTGGACGCGCTCATCGAGGGCAAGGTCATCGTCGACGTCGCCGTCGAGGCCTGAGACGTCGAGGCCTGAGACGGGACGTCACCCAGCCCGATGGTCAGGCAGTGCGCTTGCGCCGTCGCGACGGGCGGCGGCTCGCGGCTGCCATCGCGGGCGGGGCGGGTTGGGCCGCCAGGGACAGGCCTCGCTGTTCAGCGAGGGCGACGAGCGCGTCCATCAGCAGCTCCTGCTGCCGACGGAAGGGTGCCTCGCCGGAATGGATCTCCTCCATGCCCGGCGTCGCCGCCAGCAGCAGGTGGTTGACCGCGAGCCCGCGCATCGCCGAGAAGACCAGTGCGCGGAAGTCCTCGTCATCGGCCGCCGAGCCCAACGCCTCGTGCACCAGTCTGCCGACGGGCTCCTGGCTCACCCGCAGGGTCTCGTCGATGATGTCTCTGGCGTCCGGTGAGGCATCGGTGTCGTAGCGCATCTCGATGAGGAGCTGAACCCACGCGAAATAGTTGGGTGTTCCGTAGAAGCGCACGATGAGGTCGAACAGTTCGGCGAGCCGCCCCCTCCCCGGAGGCTGGGTGAACTGGAAGTCCGCGGCCGTGCCGGCGAAGCCGACAGCGTGACGCTGCAGCGCCGCCGCCATCAGGCGACTGCGGGTCCCGAAGTGGTGCTGGATCACGCCCCACGTCACACCTGCCCGCCGGGCGATCTCGTTGCTCGACGCCCGGTAGATGCCGCGCTCGAGGATGGTCGCCAGGGCTGCGTCGAGCACGCGCTGCTGGGTCGCTTGACCGTCTCGCGGCTCTGAGCGGCGCCGGGCCGCGGGCGCGCTGTCCGTCATGGCGTCCTCAGGTCGGCGGTCGGTTGGGCAGGAATGTACAGGTCAGTCAAGGCGCTGCAGGACCATCGCCGCGATGCCGCTGGCCACGATGACGTTGCGCGCGTCTGGCAGCTGGTTCGCCGACTGCGATCGGACCTGACGAACCCCTTCGGCGATGTTGTTCATACCGTGGATGTAGGCCTCTCCGAGCAGGCCGCCGTGCGTGTTGACGGGCAGCCGCCCGCCTCGCCCGAGCTGGCCGCTGGTGACGAACTCGCGGAGCTCGCCCCGCGGACACAACCCGAGCTCCTCGAGGTGCACGAAGACGGCCGGGCTGAACGCGTCGTAGAGCATGGCCGCGTCCATGTCCTGCGGCCGCAACTCGCCTGCCCACAGCGCCTGCCCAACAGCGCGCGCGGCCGGCATCCCGGCGAGATCGTCGCCGTAGAACCCGACGATCGGATTGAAGTCTGTCGTCGTCCGTAGCGCGCCCGCCGCGAGTCTCGCGCCCCCTGAGGGTGCGTCGGCCGCCCGTTCGGCGGAGGTGACGACGAGGCCGACACCGCCATCGCTCTCCTGGCAGCAGTCGAGCAGGCGCAGGACCGGCTCCGCGATCCAGCGGGAGTTCTGATGGTCGTCGTGGGTGATGGGCCGTCCGTAGAACCACGCTGCCGGGTTCGTCGAGGCCCAGTCGCGGCAGGCGACCGAGTAGTGCCCGAGATCGCTGTTGGTCAGTCCGACCGACGCCATGTATCGCTGGAACTGCAGCCCAGCCCACTTCGCGGGGGTGTCGAGACCGAACGGCGTGTACCAGCTGGCATCGACGCTGTCCGTCGTCCGAACCCGGTCGGTCGTCGTCGGCTGACCGTATCGCCGCTCCGATCGCTCGTTGAAGGCCCGCCAGACCAGCACTGCGCGAGCCGCGCCGGACGCCACCGCCGTTGCGGCCTGCAGGACGGCAGCGACCGAGCCGGCCCCGCCATACGGCATCCGCGACGCCCAGCGGAGCTCCTTCACGCCCAGGCCCGGCGCGAGAGCTGTCTCCGCGTTGTTGTCGACCGTGAAGGTGACGAAGCCGTCGATCTCACTCGGTTGCAGGCCGGCGTCCGCGATCGCCGCACGGCTGCACTCGAGCGCCAGCTGCAGCTCGCTGCGCCCGGAGTTCTTGGAGAACTCGGTCGCACCGACGCCCGCGATGGCCGTCTGCCTGAGCCTGACGGGATCCACCTCAGCACATCACTGTCGACGCGGCCGGAACACGGGCTGGGCACGGCCTTCGTGAGTTTCGAACTCCACGTCCACGAGCAGGTCGACGGTCAGCTCGTCGAGCTCTGCGCCGACGAGCGCGCTCACGATCCGGGGACCCTCTTCCAGGGCGATGATCGCCGCGATGCGGGGCGGAGCCCCGGCGGCCACGGGATGGCGCGGCAGGACGTAGCTGTATAGCGTGCCGCGGCCGCTGACGGCGGTCATGGTGCGCTCGGCCGAGCCGCATGTCGCGCACAGTGGCCGCGGCGGATGGCGGAGCTCATGGCAACTGGCGCAGGCTTGCAGCATCAGCCGGCCCTCGCCCGCGGCTGCCCAGAAGGCTTGTGAACTGTCAAGAACGGCGTCCGGCACAGAGCGCATAGTAAACGCTATGCAACGTGGGCGACAACACCGGCGGCAGCCGGCCGGCGCGGGCACTGGCGCCGAGCGTGGTTCTCGTAGAAAGTATACGAAGCATCGACGGTGATGCCGAGGAGGAGGACACGTGAACAGCCCGGGGACGAAGCGGATGGACGGCAAGGTGGCGCTGATCACCGGCGCGGCACGGGGCCAGGGCCGGGCGCACGCGCTCCGGCTTGCGGAGGAGGGCGCGGACATCATCGCTGTCGACATCTGCGAGACGCCGGACAGCATGAACTATCCACTCGCCACCGACGAGGACCTGGCTCAGACGGTCAAGGGCGTCGAGGCTCTCGGCCGCCGCATCGTGGCCCGCAAGGGCGATGTGCGGATCAAGGCCGACCTGGTCGCCGCGGTGGAGGCCGGCCTCGCCGAGCTCGGCAGACTGGACGTCGTCGTCGCCAATGCCGGCGTCACCGCCATGAACTCGCCCACACTTCTGCAGGCCTTCGTCGACGGTGTCGAGATCGACCTCGTGGGGGTGCTCCACACGGTGTCGGCGACGCTGCCGCACCTCACAGCCGGGGCGTCGATCATCATCACCGGCTCGACCGCGGGGCTCATGAAGGGCCTCGTCGACAACCCGAAGATCGGTCCGGGGGGAGCGGCCTACGCGTGGTCGAAGCGCACCCTTGCCTCCTACGTCGAGAGCATCGCGCTGCAGCTCGCGCCGAGCATGATCCGCGTCAACGCCGTGCACCCGACGAACACCAACACCGCGCTCCTCCACAACGACGACATCTATCGCGCCTTCCGGCCCGACCTCAAGGAGCCGACCCGCGAGGACGCGATGCTGTCCTTTCCGGCGATGCAGGCCATGCCGATCCCCTACGTGGAGCCCGAGGACATCAGCGCGCTGGTGGCGTTCCTTGCCAGCGACGAGTCCCGCTACATGACAGGTCTGAACCTCCGGGTCGACGCGGGTGCGATGCTCAAGGGCTCATAGTCTCGCGCGGCTCGCGGCCTGCGCGGTCGGTCATCGACGGTGACAGGCGGGCCCGCAGCGCCTGGCGATCGATCTTGGACATGGCCGTCAAGGGCAGCTCGGGCAGCCACTGGACCTCCACCGGGTGCTTCCAGCGCGCCAGGCGGGGCCCAAGGAAGCCCACCAGCTCGTCCAGGGACGGCGTGGGAAGCGTCGGGCGCGCAACGGCGAACGCGACGCCGACCTCGCCCATGATCGGGTCCTCGCGCGCGACCACAGCGACATCCGCAACGGCCGGGTGCTCGCACAGCGCCGTTTCGACCTCAGCCGGGTAGACGTTGTACCCGCCGCGGACGTACATCTC
>JAWWOJ010000030.1:0-11509 GCA_033851885.1 Frankiales bacterium
TGGCTCGGGGTCGCGTTCCTGGAGGAGGCGCTCGCCCTGCGGGCCGCCGGGTTGGGCGAGCGCGTGCTGGCCTGGCTCTACTCGCCGACGGAGGACCTCGCGCCTGCTGTCGCCGCCGACGTCGACCTCGGCGTCTACAACCAGGCCGAGCTGGCGCGGGTGGTCGCGGCGGCCGAGCGGACGGGGCGCACGGCCCGCGTGCACCTCAAGGCGGACACCGGACTGTCCCGGGGTGGCTCGCCGGTCGCGGAGTGGCCCGACCTGGTCGAGGCTGCCGCCAAGGCACAGGCCGGCGGCGCCGTCGACGTGGCCGGGGTGTGGAGCCACCTCGCTTCGAGCGAGGAAGGCCCCCGGCACTCGCTCAACCAGCAGCAGAAGGCGGCATTCGCCGAGGCGCTCGACGTGGCGCGCGAACTGCGACCGGAGGTGCGGCACCTCGCCAACTCCGCGGCGCTCCTGACCGACCCCGACACCCACTACGACCTGGTGCGCGCGGGTGCCTCGGTGTACGGGCTGGTGCCGGCTCCCGCCTTCGGCGACTTCGGGCTGCGACCGGCGATGACGCTGGTCGCCGAGGTCGTCTTGACGAAGCGCGTCCCGGCGGGATCCGGTGTGAGCTACCGCCACCGCTACACGACCTCCGACGAGACCACGCTGGCCCTCGTGCCGCTCGGCTACGGCGACGGTGTCCCGCGCAACGCCGGCAATGCTGTTCCCTTGCGCATCAAGGGAAAGCGCTACATCGTCGCCGGTGTGGTGGCCATGGACCAGCTGGTGCTCGACGTCGGCGACGACGACGTGCAGCCGGGGGACGAGGTGGTGCTGTTCGGCGCGGGAGGGCCGACGGTGCTGGAGTGGGCCGAGGCGACCGGCACCATCGACTACGAGATCGTCACCCGGCTCGGGGCGCGGGTGCCCAGGACCTACGTGGGGGAGCAGTGAGCCGGCGCCGTCAGGCGGGTCTCGCGGGAGCGGTCGCGGGCGCTGTCGCCCTCGGAGTCGCTACGGGTCTCGCCGCGGAGCGCTACGCCATCGGCCGCGAGCGCGTGGGTCCGGACGCCGACAGGGAGCAGCCGTTCTTCCAGCTCCCCGCCGACCGGGTGCGGCGGGTGGTCGCCGATGACGGCGTGCCCCTGCACGTCGAGGAGGTCGGGCCGGAGCGGGCCGACCTGACCGTCGTCTTCTGCCACGGATACACCCAGCAGCTGGCGGTCTGGCACTTCCAGCGGATCGCGTTCGCCGAGGAGGCCGTCGGCAAGCTGGTGTTCTGGGACCACCGGTCTCACGGCAAGAGCGGACGGAGCGCCGCGGAGCACGCCACCATCGACCAGCTGGGCCGCGACCTCAAGGCGGTGCTCGACAGCTGCGCCCCCACCGGACGCATCGTGCTGGTCGGCCACTCCATGGGCGGCATGGCAATCATGGCCCTGGCCGACCAGTTTCCCGAGCTGTTCGGGTCGCGGGTCACCGGCGTCGCCCTGATCGCGACCTCGACGGGCAAGCTCGCCTCGGTGACGTTCGGGCTCCCGGCCGCGATGCAGCACGTCACCGTACGGCTGCTGCCCTACCTGACCCGCGGGATGCGCGGCCGCCCGCGGCTGTTCGAAGGTGGCCGCCGGCTCGGCACCGACCTGGCCTTCGTCGCCACCCGCAAGGCCGCCTTCGGCGTCGACGACGTCAACCCGTCCCTCGTGGAGTTCGTCGAGAAGATGACCGCCGACACCCCGATCGACGTCATCGCGGAGTTCTACGACACCTTCATGGCGCACGAGAAGCTCGCTGCCGTCGCGCGACTGCGGGACGTCGAGACCCTCGTCCTCGTCGGCAGCAAGGACGTCATCACGCCGGCCTCGCACAGCCGCACGCTCGCCGCCGCGCTACCCGACGCGCAGCTGGTCGTCGTCGAGGGCGCGGGCCACATGGTGCAGCTGGAGAAGGCGCCCATGGTCACGCTCCACCTCCGGGCACTCGTCCGGCGGGCGTCGAAGGCAGCAGCACGTGCTGGCTGACGAGATGCGTGCCTGCACCCGCTGCGCCGAACTGGCCGCCACCCGGACCCAGGTGGTGGTGGGGAGCGGGCCGAGCGACGCGCGGCTCGTCGTCGTCGGTGAGGCCCCGGGGGCGGTGGAGGACGAGACCGGGACGCCCTTCGTCGGCCGGAGCGGCCAGCTGCTCGACCGCCTGCTCGCGGAGGCAGGTCTGCCGCGTACCGACGTCGCCGTCATCAACACCGTGAAGTGCCGGCCGCCCGGCAACCGCGTCCCCACTCGCGCCGAGACGGCGAACTGCCGGCCCTGGACGACCCGCCAGCTCGAGGAGATGTGCCCCTCGCTGGTCGTGACCCTCGGCCTGTCCGCGGCGTCGTGGTTCCTCGGGAAGACCACCCTGGGAGCGGTACGGGGGGTCGTGCACGAGGTCGATGGTCGACGGGTGCTGCCGACGTACCACCCCGCAGCGGCGCTCCGGGGAGGACCGCGCGGCGAGGCGATGACCCGGTTGCGCGAGGACCTCGCACTCGCGGTCCGGCTCGTCGCGTGAGTCTCGAGAGGGTCCTCGTGACCGTCGATGACACGAAGGCATTCGGGCGCCGGCTCGCTGCCCTGCTCGAGCCCGGCGACCTGGTGTTCCTGTCGGGGCCGCTGGGTGCCGGGAAGACCGCACTGACGCAGGGGATCGGCGAGGGGCTCGGCGTCGAGGGGCGGGTCACCAGCCCGACCTTCGTCATCGCCCGGGTGCACCGGGGCCGGGTGCCGCTGGTGCATGTCGATGCCTACCGGATGAGGGATGCGGGGCCGGTCGCGCTGGACGACCTCGACCTCGACACCGAGATCGACACCTCTGTCGTCGTGGTCGAGTGGGGCGAGGGACTCGTCGAGCAGCTGTCCGACAGCCATCTCGAGATCCGGCTCGAGCGGCACGACGACGACAGCCGCACCGCGACCCTCGAGGCAGTCGGCCCGCGCTGGGCCGGCCGCGGGCCCAGCCTCTGACCGGGCCGCTCTTGCCGGCAGGACTCGCGCACCAGGCCGTCGTTGGGCGAAGATCCCGGCATGTCGTTGACGATCGCCAGCATCCTCGCCGAGTCCGCCGTCCGCTTCCCCGACAACGACGCCGTCGTCCTCGGTGACCTGCGGCTGACCTACTCCCAGCTGTGGGCGCACGCCAAGCAGTACGCCGCGGTTCTGCGCGAGCACGGCGTCGGCCCCGGGGACAAGGTCGCGCTGCTGCTGCCCAACACGCCGCACTTCCCGCTCGCCTACTTCGGCACGCTCGCCCTGGGTGGCGTCGCCGTGCCCGTGCACGCGCTGCTCAAGGCCGAGGAGATCGAGTACGTCCTCGCCGACTCCGGCGCCAAGGTCCTCGTCTGCGCGGCGCCCCTGCTCGGCGAGGGGGCGAAGGGTGCCGAGCTCGCCGGCGTACCCGTCCTCGCCGTGATGGACGGCGGTGACGCCACCGTCGAGCGGATCGACACCCTCGCGCTCTCGGCGACACCCATCGAGGCCGTCGAGCCGCGCGAGCCCGAGGACACCGCCGTCATCCTCTACACGAGCGGCACGACCGGGAAGCCCAAGGGCGCGGAGATCACGCACCTCAACGTGACGATGAACGTGGTCGTCTCCGCCCAGCACAGTTTCGACATCTCCGAGTCGGACATCGTGCTGGGCTGCCTGCCGCTGTTCCACACGTTCGGGCAGACCTGCTGCATGAACACCGCGTTCTACGTCGGCGCGACCGTCGTGCTGCTGCCGCGGTTCGACGGCACCGCGGCGCTGCAATTGCTCGTCGACGAGAAGTGCACCGTGTTCATGGGCGTCCCGACGATGTACATCGGGCTGATCGAGGCCGCGAAGACCTCGGAGCTGCGGCCGCAGCTGAAGGTGGCGCTGTCCGGCGGGGCGGCGCTGCCCCTGACGGTGCTCGAGCGGTTCGCCGAGGTGTTCGGCACGAACGTCTTCGAGGGCTATGGCCTGACCGAGACGTCGCCCGTCGCGACCTTCAACCAGAAGGGCTTTCCGCCCAAGGCGGGCACCGTCGGCAAGGCGATCTGGGGCGTCGAGGTCGAGATCGCCAAGGCGGAGGTCGACGAGCGCATCGAGCTGCTCCCCAGCGGTGAACTCGGCGAGATCGTCGTACGGGGTCACAACGTGTTCAAGGGCTACCTCAACAAGCCCGAGGCGACCGCCGCAGCCATCGTCGACGGGTGGTTCCGCACCGGGGACCTCGGCACCCTGGACGCCGACGGATACGTCACCATCGTCGACCGCAAGAAGGACATGGTGATCCGCGGCGGCTACAACGTCTACCCGCGCGATGTCGAGGAGGTGCTGCTCCGGCACCCGGCGGTCGGCCAGGTCGCCGTGATCGGCGTTCCTGACGAGCAGTACGGCGAGGAGGTCTGCGCTGTCGTCGTGCTCGACGGGTCCGCGACGGAGGCCGAGATCATCGCCTTCGGCAAGGAGCACCTGGCTGCCTACAAGTACCCGCGCCGGGTCATCTTCGCGGAAGCGCTGCCCCTCGGCCCGTCCGGCAAGGTCCTGAAGCGGGAGCTGGTCGCGCAGTACCACTAATCTCGCAAGGGTGCTCTCGCTCGTCCTCGACACCTCCACCCCGGCCGTGACGGCCGGCCTCGTGCGAGACGGTGAGGTGGTCGCCGAGGCGGTCGTCGTCGACGCGAGGCGGCACGGCGAGCTGCTCTCGGTGAACATGGCCGAGGTGCTGCGGTACGGCGCCCCGGACGAGGTCGTCGTCGGCGTCGGCCCCGGCCCCTTCACTGGGCTGCGGGTGGGCATCGTGTCGGCCGCCTCCTACGCCGACGCCCTGGGACTGCCCGTCAGGGGGGTGTGCTCGCTGGAGGGCATGCGGGCGCCGAGCACAGCGGTGGTGACCGACGCGCGCCGCAAGGAGGTCTACTGGGCCGTGTACGACGAGCGCGCCGTCCGCGTCCACGGGCCCGATGTCGGGAAGCCGGCCGACGTACAGCCGCTGCTCACCGTCGCGCGGATCGTCGGCGACGGCGCGCAGCTGTACGGGTTCGCGACCTCCGACGAGCCGCGGTACCCGTCCGTCGCCTTGCTGGCCACCTCGTCCGAGGCCCTGCCGCTCACGCCGCTGTATCTCCGACGCCCGGATGCGCAGGAAATGGCTGCGCGATGAAGCTGTGGCTGGACGCCTTCCCCCATGACTGGGACGCCGCCCTCGAAGCCAGCGTCCGTGGTCGGGTGCCGACGGTCGTCTACTACCCGGGTGCCCGGCGTGACGGGGGCTCCGACGGGACCTGGCTGCGGATCACCCCGGCCACGGGCGAGTCGTGGACCGGCGTCTTCTCCAGCGACAACTACCCCGGCTGGCTCAACGTCGTGGCGTCCTGGCCGGATCCGCGCACGCTGTTCGTGGCGGCCGGCGGACTTCCGTACCTCGTCGCCGCCGACGATCCCGACACGTGGTCGCGGCTGGACCGTCCGGCGGCCCGGCGGTTCGAGCCGGTCGGAGCTCTCGCGCTGCTGCTCGACACCGCGGTGCTGGCGGCCTACGACCGGAGCGGGTTGGCATGGGAGAGCGACGACGTGTCGGGAGCCGAGTGGCTGGGCGTCCTCGACGACGAGGTGCACCTGCGACGCGCGGACACCCTCCTGCGGGTGTCGCTGCGGCACGGCCGGACGGTGGCGGAGCCGCTGTCGTGGTGACGCTGGAGCGGTTCCGCTGGTGGCATGTCGACGACGTGCTGCCCATCGAGCGCACGCTGTTTCAGCCCGAGCCCTGGACCGAGCACCACTTCTGGTCCGAGCTCGGCCAGACGGCGACCCGGCACTACGTGGTGGCGGTCGACGCCGGGGCGGTCGTCGGGTACGCCGGCCTCTGCGACTACCCGGACGAGGCCTTCGTGCAGACGATGGCGGTCGCCGCGCCCCACCAGCGCGCCGGGATCGGGGCGCTGCTGCTGGAGGAGCTGCTCGCGGAGGCCGCCCGCCGGCGCCAGCCGAAGGTCCTGCTCGAGGTACGGGAGGACAACGTGCCCGCCCAGCGGCTCTACGCCCGCTACGGCTTCGCGAGGTCCGGCGTCCGGCGCGGCTACTACCCGGGCGGCGTGGACGCCTGGGTCATGACCCGCGCCTGACGTTCTGGCACTCCCGGGCTTGAGTGCTAAGCACTCTAGGGGTTAGAGTGCCAACGAGAGCGACGCGCGACCCCCGCGACGGCGAGCGCCGCCCTCTCAACGTTCATCGTTCCTGGAGACAGGCAACATCGGAGGAACACTGTGACCACTGCGACCAAGGTCGCCATCAAGCCGCTGGAGGACCGCATCGTGGTCCAGGCGGTCGAGGCCGAGACCACCACTGCCTCGGGCATCGTCATCCCCGACACCGCCAAGGAGAAGCCCCAGGAGGGCACCGTCCTGGCTGTCGGCCCGGGTCGTTTCGAGGACGGCGCCCGCGTGCCGCTCGACGTCCAGGTCGGCGACAAGGTGCTCTACAGCAAGTACGGCGGCACCGAGGTCAAGTACAACGGCGAGGAGTACCTCGTACTCTCCGCCCGCGACGTCCTCGCCGTCATCGAATCCTGACTGAAGTCCTAAGAACCAACCCGTTCGATGCCCCGGTCCCTCAGGGGCCGGGGCATCGACACGTTCCAGGAGGAACATCTTGAGCAAGTCCCTGACCTTCTCCGAGGACGCCCGTCGCGCTCTCGAGCGCGGCGTCGACACCCTCGCCAACGCCGTCAAGGTGACGCTCGGCCCCAAGGGCCGCAACGTCGTCATCGGCAAGCAGTACGGCGGCCCGACCATCACCAACGACGGCGTGACGATCGCGCGCGAGATCGAGCTCGAGGATCGTCTCGAGAACCTCGGCGCGCAGCTCGCCAAGGAGGTCGCCACCAAGACCAACGACGTCGCCGGTGACGGCACGACGACCGCCACCGTGCTCGGCCAGGCCATGGTCCACGAGGGCCTCAAGGCCGTCTCGGCCGGGGCCAACCCGATGGGCGTCAAGATCGGCATCGACAAGGCGGTCGAAGCCGTCAACGAGGCGCTGCTGAAGGCCGCCACGCCGATCGAGACGCAGGACGAGATCGCCGCTGTCGCCGGGCTCAGCGCCCAGGACGCCCGCGTCGGCGAGCTCGTCGCCGAGGCGATGGACAAGGTCGGCAAGGACGGCGTCATCACGGTCGAGGAGAGCAACACGACCGGTCTCGAGCTCGAGCTCACCGAGGGAATGCAGTTCGACAAGGGCTACATCAGCCCCTACTTCGTGACCGACCCGGAGCGCATGGAGGCGAACTTCTCGGACTCCTCCGTCCTGATCGTCAACGGCAAGATCTCGGCCATCGCCGAGTTGCTGCCGCTGCTCGAGAAGGTCGTGCAGTCCGGCAAGCCGCTGCTCATCGTGGCCGAGGACGTCGACGGCGAGGCGCTGTCCACCCTCGTGGTCAACAGCATCCGCAAGACCCTCAAGGTCGCCGCGGTGAAGGCCCCCGGGTTCGGTGACCGCCGCAAGGCGATGCTGCAGGACATGGCCATCCTCGCGGGTGCCCAGGTCGTCAGCGCCGAGGTCGGTCTCAAGCTCGACCAGGTCGGCCTCGAGGTGCTCGGCAGCGCGCGCACCGTGACCATCACCAAGGACACCACCACGCTCGTCGAGGGCGGTGGCAGCAAGGAGGACGTCGCCGGTCGCGTCGCCCAGATCAAGCAGGAGATCGAGAACAGCGACTCCGACTGGGACAAGGAGAAGCTGCAGGAGCGGCTCGCCAAGCTCGCGGGCGGCGTGGGTGTCATCAAGGTCGGTGCCCACACCGAGGTCGAGCTCAAGGAGCGCAAGCACCGGCTCGAGGACGCCATCTCCGCGACCCGCGCTGCGGTCGAGGAGGGCATCGTCCCAGGTGGTGGCGCCGCTCTCGTGCACGCCGCCAGCGTCCTCGAGGACGGCCTCGGCCTCACCGGTGACGAGCGGACCGGCGTCAACATCGTGCGCCTGTCGCTCGACGAGCCGGCTCGCTGGATCGCCCAGAACGCCGGCCTCGAGGGCCGCGTCGCCGTCAACCGGATCCGCGAGAGCGGGCTGACCGAGGGCCTCGATGCCGCGACCGGTGAGTACGTCGACCTGGTCAAGGCCGGCATCGTCGACCCGGTCAAGGTCACCCGCTCCGCCGTCCGCAACGCCGCCTCGATCGCGAGCATGCTGCTCACGACCGAGACGCTCGTCGCCGACATCCCGGAGGAGCAGGCCGAAGCCGCCCACGCCGGCCACGGCCACTCGCACTAGCCAGCCTTCGGGCGATGAATGGATACTGCACTTCGGATTCCGGCGCTCAAACCGAAGTGCAGTATCCATTCATGCGGGGGTCGGGCTACTGGTTGAGCAGGGCGCCGATCTCGAAGTGCATCGGGTCGGTATAGGACCAGTCGCCACCCCAGCGGAAACCCCAGCGCTTGAAGATCTGCACGACGCGCGGGTCCATGGTGCCCTTGGTGCCGCGGCCGTTGGTCGCGGCATCGAGATCGATCGCGATGCCCCAGGTGTGCAGCGAGATCGCGTAGGTCGGGTTGTGCTCGATGAAGCGTGGGACGTAGCAGCCGTTGTAGGAGTGGATCGTCGACGCGAGACCGGCGTCCTGCACCTCCTGCAGCGCCCCGCGCAGCTGCGGGATCATCAGCCGGTGGCACGTCACCGTCCCGAGGATGGGGACGGTCGCCGAGACGATGTTGGCTCTCACCCAGGCTGCGTCGGGCTGAATGGTGCCGTCCGGGAAGTAGGTGTAGGAGAACGCACCGAACGCCTTCGCGGCGCGGCTGCCGGTCAGGAACGCGACCGGGTTGGCTGCCGGCTGGGTCAGCAGGTCGACGTGGGCGCTCTCACCGGTGACGCGGCGGACGCGGGAGGCGAGTGAGACCGGGTCGGCCTTACCGGCGTTGAGCAGCACGGCCGTGGCGCCCGTGAGGCCGAGCTTGGCACCGGTGGCGGAGTCGACGACCAGATCGGTGTCGGGGATGCCGGTGGTGGCGAGCGCACCGAGGCGCAGCGTCAGCCACTGCGCCCCGCCGACCCGGACGTCCTTGCCGAGCGCCAGGCGCAGCGACTTCGCGGCCGCATGCGAGGCGATGACGCCGCCGTCGGCCACGGCCTGCCACACCGGCGTGGACTCGGCGGTGCCCCTCGCGGCGAAGCGCCGGAAGGTGGCCGGGGACACGCTGGCGACGTGGACGGCCTTGCCGTTGACCCGCACCGCGCCGGTCGAGAACACCACGGCGCCGGGCGCCAGGATCGCGACGTCGTGGACCTCCTTGGGCGTCATCGGCTTCCGCACCGTGACGAGGACGTCAGGACGCAGCCGCGGTGCCGTCAGGGCCGGCAGGGACACGGGCGCCGCACCGCCGGCCGACTGGTCCGCGACGGCGGGCGCGTTCCCCTGCGCGACGATGGCCGGGTGCCCGGAGCTACCGCTCTGGCACGCGGCCAGACCGGCAAGGCAGGCCAGGGCCACGGCTGTACGACGAAGCGGGCTGGCGTGCTGCTGGGGCACCGCGAGAGCTCCTGAGCTGCTGTGACCGGGGGGTGTCACTGCTCGTAACGACCCGAACCCCCGTCGGTGACGCGGGTCACCGAATCGTACCGGTTCGCCCTGCTCTGTCCCGTCCGGCCGGGGGCGAGCCGATAGCGTCCTCAGCGTGACCACCCCTGATCTCCCTTCGCTGCTGGCGAGCGGCGAGCACGCGGCGTTCCATGGCAAGCCGGCGGCCGCCGTCGGCGCCCTCGAGCAGGCCGTCGTCCTGGCCCAGGCCCACGGGCTTTCGGCGGAGATGTCCGCAGCGGCCTGGCTGCTGGGCGTGGCGCTCGGCGCCGGAGGCAGGTATGGCGGCGCGCTGACCGTGCTCGCCCCCCTGGTCGACGCCGGCAGCGGGCAGGGCGCCGGGCCGGAGTCCCGGCTGTTCGCGTCGTTCGCGGGCTCGACGATCGCCAGCATCCACCGTCAGCTGGGCCGGCACGCGATCGCCCGGGAGTCCGACCTGGACGCGCTGGAGCTGTCCGGAGGCGCCGGGGAGGCGGCGTTCGATGCCCTGCTGGGGCTGGCGTCCGACGCCGTGGGACTCGATGACGGCGACGAGGCGGTGGGCCGGCTGGCGCAGGCGGAGGCCGCGCTCCCTGGGCAGGGCGACGAGTGGTGGCGCCAGCGCGTGCGGCTCGGCTGGGGCCGGGCCGAAGTGGCGATGCTCGACGGGCGGGCCGAGGACGCCGAGGCGCATGCGTCCGAGGCCGTCCAGCGCGCCGAGGACAGCCGCGCCCCGCGGCACGTCTCGAAGGGGCTGCTGCTGCTGGGGCTCGCCCAGGTCTCGCACGGCTCCGCCGAGGCGGCGGTGTCGCTGCGGCGGTCCGCGACCTTCGCGGAGTCGCTCGGGTGCCTGCCGCTGGTGTGGCCGTCGCGCGCGCTGCTCGGGGCGCTCGTGGCCGAGGACGACCCGGCGGAAAGCGCCAAGAGTCTCGCCGCGGCGCGCTCAGCGGTGCTCGCGATCGCCGGCGACCTGCCCCCGGGAGTCCGGGCGGAGTGGCTCGCCCGGCAGGACATCAATGCCCTGCTCGAGGGCTAGGAGCCTGTTCACCCACCCAGGGGACCCCCGTCACCCGTCCGGGCGGGTCATCCTGGGTGGTCCCTTAGTGCCAGACGTGCGCTCGACGCTCACGTCCGGAGCGATTCGTGCCGAAGAACACCTCACACGCACCGAGGCGTGAGAGGAGTGCTGTGACCGTGTCCGGACCGTCGACGCCCGTCGTGACGGAGCCGGTTGCCGTCCTGGCGACGGTGGCCGCCCTGCTCGCCGACGGTCATGACCTGCCGGAGGCCCTCGAAGCGCTCCTGTCCGGGCTCGCCCTGCGAGGCGTCGCCCTCCGCTCGGCCGCGGGCGACCTGCTCGCCACGGCGGGTGACGTGCTGCGCGACTCGACCGCCCCCGTGCTCGAGGTGGCCGTTCCCCTCCGCGACGGTCTGCCGGGTACGTTGACCGTCCTCGGTGCCCGCCCGTCACATCTGCTCGTGCTCCGCACCTGCGCCAGCATCTTCGGGCTCGCCCTCGCCCCGGTCGCGAGTGCGGCCCTGCTCGACGCGGCCGACGCCGAGCGCGACGCCATCGCCGACGGCCTCCACGACGGGCCCGTCCAGGCGCTCGTCGTTGCCCGGCTGGCCGCCGACGCCGCCGTCCGCGGAGGCGATGTCCCGGCCGCCCGGGACGCGACCCAGGCGGCTCTCGTCGAGCTCCGTCGGGCGCTCTGGCAGATCCGCCCGCGCGGGTCCGACGGGGTCCTGGAGGCGTTGCAGCAGCTGTCCGTCCAGCGGGTCGACGCGGGGATCCCAGCTCTCGGTCTCGTCGTCGAGCCCGAAGCGGTCCTGACCGGCAGGGCGGGTTCGCTCGCCTATCAGGTCGTCCAGGCCGCAGCGGGTTCCGCCTGCCGCGTGGCCGTCCGGAGCGACGGCCCGTCCGTCGTCGTCGACGTCGACGGCGGCACCCTCAGCACCCCCGAGC
>JAWWOJ010000037.1:0-9411 GCA_033851885.1 Frankiales bacterium
CGGTGGCCGCTGCGGGGGCTCACGCTCGGGCACTGGACAGCCGCGTCGGTGCTCGGTCTGTTCGGCGTGCTCCTCGGCACCGGCGGCATCGTGCTCTCGGTGCGACACGTAGCCTCCGGTACGGTCGCGCTGCTCGCCGCGACGGTGCCCCTGTTCGTCGCGCTGGTCGAGCGGATCTGGCTCGGCCGCCGGATACCGACGCTGGCCCAGGTAGGTCTGGTCATCGGCTTCCTCGGCACGGGGCTGCTCGTCACCGCGGGCAGTTCCGGGGGAGCGGACCCCTTCTGGGCGCTCGTCGTCGTGGCCTGCTCAGCGGCATGGTCCGTCGGCATGGTCTACGCGTCCAAGGCAGGTCAGGCGCCCGACGTGCTGGTCGCCACCGGACTGCAGATGCTGCTGGGAGGGGTGGCCACATTCGCCGTTGCTGTGGCGACGGGCGACTTGTCGGCGTTCCGGCTGTCCGAGGTCTCGGGCGCCTCGGCGTTCGGCTGGACCTGGACGTTCCTCGTCGGCGCCCTGGCGGGCTACGCCATCTCGATGTGGTTGGTGCAGGTCACGTCTCCGACCCTGGTGGCGACGGCGTCCTATGTGAACCCGGTGGTGGCGCTGGTCATCGGTGCCGTGCTCCTCGGGGAGCCCGCCGGTCCGCGTACCGTCGTCGCCGGACTGGCTGTCCTCGTCGGCGTCGTCCTCATCATCAAGGCGGCCCCTGAACCCGCACCTGTGCTGGAGCGGTAGGCGTGTCCGCCCTGCCCATGCTCCCGGCACCGACCCCGCCGGCGCGGCACTTCCGCCGTTGGCTGCTGGCCATCAGCCTGTCGCGGGCGCCGGTGACGATGGCCCCCCTTGCCCTCGTCCTCGCGGGCCGCCACGCCTTCGGTTCCTATGCCGCCGGGGCCCTGCTCGCCGCCATGTGCTCGATCGGGCAGGCCCTGGGGACGCTGTGGCGGGGGCCGGCCCTCGACCGACGTGACCGCCCTCGGGCACTGGCTCTCGAGCTGCTCGTCTGCGCCGGAAGCTTCGGCCTGCTCGCGGTGGAGCTGGCCGTCACGACGCCGCTGCTGCTGACCGCTGCTACGGCGGTCATCGCCGGCTCGTTCGGCGCGGCGGTGCCGGGAGGCTTCCTCGCGAGGCTGCCCGCGATCCTGGCGTCCGGCCAGTTGTCGCGGGGTCTGACCGTCAACGCGATCGTGCTCGAGCTCAACTGGGTCGTGGGACCGCTGATCGTCATGGGCGTCGCACTTGCGGTGAACCCGGTGCTGTCGGTGGCCTGCATCGCGGCGAGCCTCGCGCTGTCGGCCGGCACGCAGACCAGCCTGCCCGCGCGGGAGTGGTCGCAGCCCGACGACGGTCCTGCCTCGCGGTCACCCTGGCGCATCCGCGAGGTCCGGGAGATCTATGCGCTGGCGCTGGCAGTCTCGGTGGGCCTGACGCTGGTCGACACCTCGATGCCTGCTCTGCTCGCGGGGCGGGGGCTGCACCCGGAGCTCGCGGCCGTGTCCACCGGTGCTCCTGCGCTGGCGAGCGTGCTGGCGGGTCTGCTGATGCTGCGGGTGTCCGAGCGCCACCTCGACAACCGCCGTCGGCTCGGAGCTCTGCTGCTCTGTCTGCTGGAGGGTCTTCTGCTGATGCCCCTCGTGTGGGTCTCGTCCCTGGTCGGTATCGGGCTGAGCCTGTTCGCCTCCGGGCTCACTCTCGCGCCCATGAACGCGCTCTGGTCGCAATCGCTTCAGGCGGCGCTGCACACCGATCGCCGGGCAGAGGGCTTCGCCCTGTTGTACGCGTCCCTTCGGCTCGGTGTCGGAGCCGGTGCCGGCATCGCCGCGGCCCTGCTCGTCTGGACCTCGGCGCGCTCCGTGATCGCCCTCGCCGGCGCGGCGCCAACCCTGCTCGCGCTGGTCCTGCTGGTCATGAGCTGGTCCGCACGGCGACGGGAGGTGCCTGATGAGGCACCTCCCGTCGTGGCTGCGCCCGAGGTGGCGCTGACGTCCCGCGACTAGGTCCCCTGCACCAGGACCGGCTCCGCGGAGTGGAACTCTGTGCGGCTCTGCACCACGCGCGCGGCGCGGAAGGCGGTCGCCTCGCCGAAGGGACGGGCGACGATCTGCACGCCCATCGGCAGCCCGGCGGCGCTCAGCCCGCTCGGGATGCTCAGCGCCGGCAGCCCGGTCACGTTGAACACGAACATCGTGCGGAGGTAGTGCTCGATGTAGCCGTAGAACGTCCCGTCGAGCGTCATGCCCATCTCGTCGAAGCGCGGCGCCACCGCGATCGAACCTGGTACGACGAGCACGTCGACCTTCTCGAAGGCCGCCTCGAAGTCCTGCTGCACCAGGTTCCGCAGCCGCTGAGCCCGCAGATAGTCCGACGCCGAGACGAACTGGGCCGCCGGCAGCGCATCGATGTTGCCGGTGTCGTACTCGCTGAGCCGATCGAACGTCACCTCGTGCAGCGAGCCGAACTCCGCCAGCATGACCGTCCACCCGATGGCGTCCGACAAGTGCGCGTGCGGCAGTGCGACCGGGGTGATGGTGGCGCCGGCCGCTTCCAGTTCGCTGATGACCCGGTCGGCAGCCGCCTTCACCTCGGGATCGACGATGTCCCAGAACCAGTCGGTCGGCACCCCGACCCGTAGACCCGACGCATCAGCGTGCACCAGGTCCGCGGAGTACGACGGCACCGGCTGCCGCGACGACATCGGGTCGCCCGGGTGGTGACCGGCGATGATCTCGAGCATGAGAGCCGCGTCGCGGACGTCCCGGGTCATCGGTCCGGCGTGGTCCAGGCTCCACGCCAACGGCATGACGCCGTGCCGGGGCACTCTGCCGTAGGTCGGCTTGATACCCGTGAGGTTGCAGAAGCTGGAGGGGTCGCGGATCGACCCTCCCGTGTCGGTGCCGATCCCGATCGGCGCGTACCGGGCCGAGATGCCGGCGCCTGTGCCGGACGAGGAGCCGCCGGTGGTGCGTTCGAGGTCCCACGGGTTCGGCATCGGACCCCAGGTGGTGTTGACCTCGTGACCGTAGGCGAACTCCATCGTCTGGACCTTGGCGAGCAACGCGCCACCCGCGTCCTCGAGCCGCTGTGCGAGGGCGGCCGACTCGGTCGGTACCCAGTCGCGGTAGATCGCCGACCCTCCGGTGGTGCGGATGCCGGCGGTGGCGACGATGTCCTTGAGCAGGAACGGGACGCCCTCCAGGGGGCGGGCGGTCCCGGAGAGCCAGCGCTCGTCGGAGGCCCGAGCCTGCTCGCGCGCACGGTCCGCGAGCAGGGTCAGCACAGCGTTGAGCTGAGGCTCGAGCCGGTCGATCTGGGCGAGGCAGGAGTCGACGGCCTCGCTGGGCGACGCCTTCCCGGCGCGGTAGAGCTCGAGCAGCTCCGTCGCCGTGAGGCTGTTCAGCTCGGTCATCTCAGGCCTCCTGTGCCGGTGGGGTCACGGAGCGGCCGCCTCGGTCGAGCCACTGGAACGTGTGGGCGGGCTCGACCAGCTGCAGGAAGGACAGCTCCTGGGCGCGGAGCGCGAGCTGGTGGGGTGCCAGCCACGCGTCCAGGGTCGCGGCGGCGGTCAGCGCTTCCTCGGTCAGGGCGAGGTCGCGGCGGGCGGCCATGGCGCGCAGCATCGTGAGCGTCTCCTCTGTGGGTGCGGCGGTGACGGGGATGGAACTCGACTGCATGCGATCTCCTGTCGGGGTGCGTTGCCGCCCGGGCGGGCGGGGAATCAGAGCTCGGCCGGGACCGAGGTAGGGAAGGGCGCGGTGCGCCGGGTGTCGCCGATCGCGCCGGTGAGCAGGGCGCCGGCGAGCAGGACGCCGCCGAAGACCACGAACGCCGGCAGGGCGCCGACCCAGCCGACGACGAGACCGCCACCGAACAGGCCGACGAACAGACCGATGTCGGCGCAGATGCGGTAGGCCGCGACGGCCTGGCGGGTCTGCAGCTCGCTGCCCTCGGTGTCCCCGCCGGCGAGGTCGACGACCATGACGGGCGGGATGATCCAGGCCGACCCGAGGGTCAGACCGAGAGCGACCGCGATGACGAGCAGGTCCTCGGTGCTGTCAGCTGTCGCGGCATAGAACGAGAAGCCGGCGGCCACGACGAGGGTCACGATGAGCGGTCTCGAGCGCCCGTAGCGGTCGGCGAGGACGCCGCTCAGCTGCATGCTGATGACGTCCGCGACAGCCAGCGCGGTGAGGACGGTGCCGATGGCGGCGTTGGTCAGGCCGGCGGATACCGCGGCCAGGGGGAGCAGGATGCCGGCGAGGCTGTCGCGCACGGCCTCGCCGAAACCGCCGAGGAGCACAGCGCCGGACAGTCGCGGGTCCCGCAGTCCACGGAGGTCGGGCAGCGTGAGCGTCAGGGCGCCGCTGCTGGGGTACGGGTCGATGGCGAGCCGGGTGAGCAAGGCGGCGCTGAAGCTGACAACCGCGCAGGCAGCGAAGGCTCGGCGGTAGCCGGTCGCCCCGCTGGAGGTCTGCGCGATGAGCCCGCCGAGCAGCGGGCCGACGGCGATGCCGAGGAACCAGTGTGCGTTGAAGCGACCGAGTGCCCGGGCCCGGCCTGCCGCGTCGGTCGTGCGTACCACGAGGTAGAGCGCGCCGGACATGAACAGCGCCAGTCCGATCCCTTCCAGCAGCCGGGAGACCAGCAGGACCCCGAGCCCGAACGGGCACGCGGCCAGGGCGGAGCCGAGCCCGAAGGCGACCAGCCCGGCGACGAGCACGACGCGCCCACCGAGGTGGGGCAGGATTCCGGTGCCGAACACGTCGATGGCCAGCACCGCGGGTGCATTCGCCGCCGTGATGAGCCCGGCCAGGCCGGCTGCCGCGCCGAGCTGACCCGCGAGCAGCGGCACATAGGGGAAGGTCATGCCGAACGCCACGCCCGTCACGGCGACGACGACGTGAAAGCGTGACGGCGTGCCCATGGACGACACGCTCGGGCAGGCACCTTGTCGGGCAACGTCGCCGTGGGGTCGGCAGGGTTAAGCCAGCGGCAGCCGGGTGCGGGCTGCGGGAGGACGCGAGATCCGCCACCGGCCTCAGGCGTCAGGCCTCAGGCCGAGTCGGTCCGCGGGGTGTCGAACTGCATCAGCTGTGGCACGAGTTCCAGCCGGTCGCCCCGACAGTGCAGGAAGCTCACCTCGACCGGCGTCCCGTCGACGAGGTCCGACACGAACGTCAACCGCAGCACCGGAGCGCCGACCCAGAGCCCGAGCAGCGCGATGGCGCCGCCGTCGGCTCGCACCGCCTCGACGGAGAACTCTCCCGTGCGCACCGGCAGACCGATCGACCTCAGCAGGCTGGACAGCTCGCCGGTCAGGTCCTGGTCGAGGATCGGAGCCGCGAGCCGGGCGGGGAACCAGCTGGTGCAGATGAGCAAGGGAACCGAGTCGAGCAGGAGCACTCGTTCGACGAGCACCACGTCCTCGTCGGGTTCAAGGCGAAGCGCGCGGACCAACGGTGCTGGTGCCGGCCGGCGTTCCGCGACGAGCACGGTGTACTCCAGGGAGGGGCGTCCGTGCAGGGTGGTGCGCATGTCGAGGCTGAGGTCGAGCCGGTGCCGCGCATGCCGGGCCCTGGTGAAGGTCCCGGCGCCCTGCACTCGTTCGAGGAGCCCTTCGTCGCGCAGCAGGTCCAGAGCCAACCGCACGGTGTTGCGGCTGACCCGGAAGGTCTCGGTGAGTTGCTCCTCGCCTGGCAGCCGGTAGGCCGGCGGCGCGGCCAGCAGTTCCTGCCGCAGCACGTCCCGGACGCGTCGCGCTTCATCCGCCCGGCGGCGACCGTCGCCACCTGCCCAGGGCCGGTCCCGCGCCGTGTACAGCCCGAGCAACCCCTTCGCGGGAGCGGTACCCGTGCGTGACGGTCGCGGCTGCACGGCCTCCCCCTCCCTGGCGCCGACCCCGACGAGCGGCGAAAACGTTCGCTGGAGGCGACGGTACGGCGGCCATGTTTCCGGACTGTTCCCGAAGTGCGCGACTCACCGCGAACCGGCGGTCACCCGCGGCTCAACAGCCCGGCTTCTGAGGTAAGGCTGAGAGGCGCCTGTGGTGTGGCTGTCACCGACCTGGGAGGTGACTGGACGCGCGCCGTCGCAGCCTTCTTCCGCGGGTCTGAAGGGGCGCTTCGGCGTACTGTTCGATCCATGATCCAGGCGAACGGGCTGACGAAACGGTATGGCGAGAAGCTCGCTGTTGATGATGTCTCGTTCACTGTCCGGCCGGGGATCGTGACCGGGTTCCTCGGACCCAACGGGGCGGGTAAATCGACCACGATGCGGCTGATCGTGGGACTCGATCGCCAGACTTCTGGCTCCGTCACGGTCAATGGCAAGGACTACCGGCAGAGCCCAGCTCCGCTGCGCGAGGTCGGCGCGCTGCTGGAGGCCAAGGCGGTGCACTCGTCGCGCTCCGCCTACAACCACCTCAGGGTGCTGGCAGCCACGCACGGCATCTCCTCTCAGCGAGTGATGACCGTCCTTGACCTGGTAGGTCTGGCCGACGTGGGTCGTAAGCGTGCCGGCGCGTTTTCCCTGGGCATGGGCCAGCGGCTGGGGATCGCCTCGGCGCTGCTCGGGGACCCTGGAGTCCTGATCCTTGATGAGCCGATCAATGGCCTGGACCCGGAGGGCATCCGCTGGGTCCGCGAGCTGCTGACGAGCCTGGCCGCCGAAGGGCGGACGGTGTTCGTGTCAAGCCACCTGATGAGTGAGATGGCGCTGACGGCCGACCATGTCATCGTCGTCGGCCGCGGACGGGTGATCGCCGACGTGCCGATGCAGCAGCTCATCGCAGGCGCCTCCAGCGGCGTGGTGCGCGTGCAGACCCCGGGCGCCGCCCAGCTCGCCAAAGCGCTCGCGCGCGACGGTGTGACGGTCAGCCAGGACGGCTCCGAGGTGCTGGACGTGACGGGGCTGTCGGCTGGGCAGATCGGGCAGGTGGCGCTCGATGAGCGCATCGTGCTGCACGGGCTGGCGGCTCAGGAGGCATCTTTGGAGGAGGCCTTCATGGAGATGACCCGCGACTCCCTCGACTTCCACGCCCACCTGCAGGACGAGACTCCCCAGGAGACGGCCGTATGACCGGTACGGCGACCGCGTCGGGGTCGGCGACCGGGAAGACCCCAGCCCCCACCTGGCAGTCCTCCGGCTCCGGTCTGTCCTTTCCCCGGTTGCTGCGGTCGGAGTGGCTCAAGCTGCGCACCCTGCGGTCGACGTGGATCACCCTGGTCGCCGCGATGGTCGTCCTGGTGCTGGCCGCCGGGCTGATCGCGAACCATCTGCACGGGAACCTGGTCGATCCCGGCCGATTCGGGGGAGACCGCGGCGACCGAGACGTGCTCACAACCCCGCTCCGGGGTTTCGGGCTGACCCAGCTCGTGGTCGGTGTGCTCGGGGTGCTGGCGGTATCGGGCGAATACGCAACCGGCATGATCAGCGCGACGTTCATGCTCGTCCCCAAGCGCTTGCCGGTCCTATGGGCCAAGCTGCTCGTGTTCGCCGCGCTCGCCTTCACAGCCATGCTGGTGGCGAGCCTGGCGGCCTTCTTCCTCGCCCAGGCTGTCCTGGGCTCGTACGGCGTCGGGCTCGGTGCCCACCACGCCGTCCGGGTCGTCTTCGGGCTCGCCGGCTATCTCGCGCTCGTGGGGTTGCTCGGGTTAGGACTCGGCTTCATCGTGCGCAGCACGGCAGGGGCGATCGCCGCACTCGTCGGCCTCTTGCTCGTCGCGCCAGGGATCCTCGCAGCGCTCGGCACATCGTGGGCAACCACGATCTCGCATTACCTGCCGCTCAACGCCGGTCAGGCGATGTTCTCCAACACGCCCGCAACCGGCGGTGACCTGACCCCGGGCGGCGGAACTCTGACGATGCTGCTCTGGGTAGCCGCCGGTGTAGCCGGGTCAGTCTTCGTGCTGCAGTCGCGGGACGCCTGACCTGACGCTGTCCCTGTCGTTCCTGTCGCCTGACTGTCGAGATGCGGGCTGGCTGTTCGTCGTAGGGGTGTGACCCCATCACGAGGCAGGGAGATGGTTGTGCGTCATCGAGCGTTCATCTGCGCGGCGGAGCCGGCGCGGTATCCGAGAGGTCGTTGTTGTCGGTGCCGCGTGGTCGGGTGGGCGGCATGACCGCCTTGACTCCGTCCGTGCCCGGTCCCGACCCGCGCCGCTGGAAGGCGCTCGCGGTGCTGGGCCTGATCCAGTTCATGTTGATCCTGGACGTCACCGTGGTGAATGTGGCTCTGCCGCACATCAAGACCGACCTTGGCTTCAGTGAGACCGGGCTCGCGTGGGTGGTCGACGGCTACGTTCTTGCCGCTGGGGGGCTGCTGCTCCTCGGTGGGCGGCTGGCTGATATCTATGGCCGGCTGAAGGTGTTCCTGGCGGGTGTCGCGTTGTTCGCCGCGGCCTCGCTGTCATGCGGTCTCGCCCAGAACGACACCGTGCTGGTGATCAGCCGTTTTGCGCAGGGCATCGGTGAGGCGCTCGCTGCTCCGGCCGCGCTCGGGCTGATCGCGCTGATGTTCATGGATCCCAGGGAGCGGATCAAGGCGCTGGGCATCTGGGGTGGCCTCGCCGGCCTCGGGGGGACGTCCGGCACGGTGATCTCCGGACTCATCGTGAGCTCGGTGTCGTGGCGGTGGATCTTTCTCATCAACCTTCCGGTGGCACTGTTCGCGCTGCTCGTGGTCCCGCGGCTCACCTCGGAGAGCCGCATGGTGCGTACGCACAGCGGCGTGGACGTGTGGGGCGCCGTCGCGATCACGGGAGGTCTGGTCGCGCTCGTCAACGGGTTCCTGGCCGCTGCGCGCGGCCACAACACCTGGGGCAGTCCCGCGGTATGGGTGTCGCTGGTGGCCGGTGGTGCGCTGCTCGTCGCGTTCGGCCTCTGGGAGAGACGGGCGAAGGATCCGCTGGTCCCGCTGCGGTTCTTCGGCAACCGTACGCGCGTCGTCACCAATGGGGTGACGCTGTTCTTCTCGTCGGCGTTTTTCACCTACTTCTTCCTGCTGACCCTTTTCATGCAGCAGATCCTCAGATACTCCGCGCTGCGTGGCGGCTTGGTGTACGTCCCCTTCGGGATCGCGATCGGCGCGGGCCTCGGGCTGGGCACAGGTCTCATGCCCAAGGTCGGGGTGAAGGCGCTCCTGACGACGGGCTTCCTCATCGGCGCAGTGGGTCTGTTCGTCACGAGCGGGATCGAGGTGCACAGCGCGTACTGGTCGGACATCTTCCCGGGCATGGTGATCCTCGGCTTCGGGTCGGGACTTTGTTTCCCCGCTTTCGGCAATGCCTCCCTGCACGGGGTCACGCAGCAGGACGCAGGGCTCGCTTCAGGCGTCCAGAACGCGATGCAGCAGATCGCAGGAGCCGTCGGTCTGGCAGTGCTCGTGACGCTGGCCTATCGGCACGCGGCGGG
>JAWWOJ010000092.1:0-8127 GCA_033851885.1 Frankiales bacterium
CCAACCGTCGCGTCCGGGCTCGCGCCGCGGTCGCTGAGCACGACGGGCTCTTGGCGTCGCGTATTGACCCGCAGTTCGAAGACATCGGGCCGGCTGTAGTGCCCGACCGTGTCCATGTCGAGGTGGCCGCGGGTGATCTGGGCCAGGTCGATCTCGGCGTCGAGGATGACCTCCTGGTCGAAGACGGGCGTCGCCAGGACCGTGCCGTCGGGCGCGATGATCGTGCTCCCGCCGCGCATCAGATAGGAGTCAGGATCTTGACCGAGCTCCTCCTGATACCAATCCGGATAGTCGCCGACACGAATCGCCTGGCAGGCTGAAAGGACGAACACCCGGCCCTCGAGCGCGATATGTGTCATCGACGCGATCCAGGTCGGGCGATCGTCGGCCGTCGGAGCGCAGTAGAGCTCGACACCTTGGGCGTACATGGCCTGCCGCAATGCCGGCATGTAGTTCTCCCAGCAGATCACGGCGCCGACCCGCCCGGCGGGACTCTCGGCCGTTCCGATCGTCGAGCCGTCCCCGAAGCCCCAGATCAGCCGCTCGGTTCCGGTCGGCATCAGCTTGCGGTGGGTGGCGACGAGCCCCGCGACGGGATCGATCATCAGCACCGTGCAGTAGAGGGTCGCCCCAGACCGCTCGATCACGCCGATGACGACGAAAGTTCCGTGAGCGGCAGAGGCGTCGATCAGGGCTTCCACCTCGGGGCCGTCCAGCTGAACGGCCGCCTCGAAGTAGCGCCGATACAGGTCCCGCCCGGCGTCGTTGCGGCGTCCCACGACGGCGCCGAATCCCGTGCCCTTCGGGTAGGAGCCGACAAAGGCCTCCGGGAACACCGCCAGTTCGATGCCGCCCGCCGCGCATTCCGCGATGAGACCCTCGGCCTTGGTAACGGTCGCGGCGGAGTCGAAGGGGATCGACGCTGCTTGGACGACGGCAACACGTTTCATGCGACGGGTCCGATCGCTCGTGGTCAGTTGCGGAGGTGCAGGGTCGGCGATTCCAGGGAATTGACGACGAGCACGGTCGCGCCTCTTCCGTGAGGGTTGCGGATGGAGTGGGGAACATCCGCCCGGAAGTGGATCGCGTCGCCTTTCTTCAGCGACGAAGTACTCCCGTTCATATCTACCTCGATTGCGCCGGTGAGGACATAGATCCACTCCTCGCCGGCATGCGTCGCGGGGTCTCCCGCACGGCCCGGCGGCAGGAGGAGCTCGACCGCCTGCAGAGAGCGGAGCGCAGGATCGGACAGCGACTGGAGTCCTGAGTCGCCGGCGTCGATCGTATGTCGGTCGGCGCTACGGGAGACGTACACCGTGTTCTGTTCCGGGGTCTCGCCGACGAGCGTTCCCAGTGAGACCCCGAGGGCACGGGCGAGCTGTAGCAGCAGTCGCACGGTCGGCGTCCGGGTACCGTTCTCGAGGCGAGAAAGGTGCCCGATGGAGACCCCTGAGAGCTCGGACAGCTGAGCCAAGGTCAGGTTGCGTCGGGTCCGGTACGCGCGGATCCACGCCGCGATCCGCTCGTCGTCATCGAGTGCGTCGAGCGCCGTCTCGTCGAACTCCGCAGGAGCTATCTCGGATTTCATGGCCTGGACAATGTAATCGTTGGGCTGGTAATTTGCCGATTGGCAATTATAGTTGTCAAAGCGCAACCCCCCGTGAGAGGACTAGCCGACCCGACATGATCACCGGAACCGCAGACAACGTCGTCGATGACACCGTGGAGGCGGCTCGGACCGTCTTCGGCAATGAGATCGAGGCGATCTACACCCTCGGCAGTCTGGCCCACGGCGGTTTCGCCCCACTGGTCAGCGACGTGGACGTCGCGATCATCCTGGGCTCCACGACGCCCGATACGGCTGGTCGGATCGCCGCGGTCCAGAGCCTGGTGGTCGACAAGGCCAGCAGCCCGCTGTCAGAGCGCCTCTCCTTGTTCTGGGCCGACTGGGAGGCGGTCAGGACCGGCCAGGGCGAGAACTTCCGCCTCGGTCCGGTCGATCGGCTGGACCTGCTCGACTCCGGACACCTGCTTCTCGGCATCGATCTGCGGGAGCCGAGCGTCCGCCCCGCGCCGCAGGAGCTCCTGTTGATGAGCGCGGACGTCATCCTCACCAAGTTCACCGTTGAGTACCTCGAGGGGATAGGAGATACCCGGGCCCTCGTCGCCGGCGGCGTACGCGCGGTCACGAAGGCGATCCTGTTCCCTGTCCGCTTCATGTACACCCTCGGGACCGGCCGCATCGGCTTGAACGACCAGTCGGCCTTCTGGTATGGGTCCGAGGGCCTGCCCGGCGGCGCGCTGGCGCTGAAAGCGCTCGAATGGCGCAACGACGGGATCGGCGATGTCGATCTCGCCGTCCAGATGCTCGACGCCGACCTGGGCACCCTCCACGCCGAGTGCATGGAAGAGTATGCCGCCGATCTCGATCGCCTCGGTGAGGCTCCTCGCGCTGCCGCCTTGGCCGAACGCGCCGCCACTGTCCACGTCGCCGTCGCGGACGGGCGCTGAGCAATTACTCCCACTGCGCACTCACAGCAGTTCAACCCCGAAAACCCGGACCACGCTCGACCCGAGGTCCCCCCAAAGGTAAGGAATCCTTGATGGCCCAGAACCAGCCGATCCACGGCATCATCGCCTACCCGATCACGCCCTTCGCCGACGCCGGCATCGACGCGGACCGACTCGCCGGCCTGGTCGACACCATGGTAGATGCGGGCGTCCACGCAATCGCCCCGCTGGGCAGCACGGGGGAGTCGGCATACCTCGCCTTCGATGAGTGGAAGACGGTCGTCGACACCACGGCGACAGCCGTCGCGGGACGCGTACCCGTCGTAGTCGGGGCCTCGGACCTCACCACCGCGGGGACGGTTGCCCGCGCGGAGTACGCGCAGGCGGCCGGCGCGACGGCCGTGATGGTGATCCCGGTCTCTTACTGGGCGCTCAACGAGCGCGAGATCGTTCAGCACTACAGCTCGGTGAGTGATGCGATCTCGATCCCGATCATGGCCTACAACAATCCCGCGACGTCAGGGATCGACATGTCGCCGACGCTCTTGAACCACATGTTCGAGTCGATCGCGAACGTCAAGATGGTCAAGGAGTCCACGGGCGACATCCAGCGGATGCTGGACCTGAAGGAGCTCTCCTCGGGGGCGTTGCCGTTCTACAACGGCAGCAACCCGCTGGTGCTGGAGGCACTCCTCGCCGGGGCCAGCGGTTGGTGCACCGCCGCTCCCTGTCTGCGGCCGGCTCCGGCGATCGCGCTGTATGAAGCCTTCGCAGCGGGCGAAGTCGATCGGGCGAAGGAGATCTATGAGGAGTTGCTGCCCCTGCTGCGGTTCATCGTCTCCAAGGGCCTGCCGACGGCAGTGAAGTCCGGACTGGATATCCTCGGCGAACCCGCCGGTGCTCCACGGTCTCCCCTCCTCCCGCTCGAGCCCGCAGAGCGCGTCGAGTTGGAGTCGATTGTGGGGGCAGTCCCGGCGGTCTGACCTAGCCCGCCGACCACGCGCTCGGTGAGTTCGGGCGGGCCGTCGGCGCGGGCTTTTGTCGCCGGGTGCCTCCGGGCGAAGGCCCCTGTCCGGGTACTCGATCAAGCCCGATTATCCCATTGGCCTAACAGAGTTTCCAAAAATTGTACCTGGGGCCAGTGATCGTCTCCAAGGGCTCCGCCATCGTGGCTTTCACGGCCACGGATGGTGGCAATGGTGTCTCCCTCGGCTGGTTGGTCGTGCCGGCAATGCGACGATCTGAAAGGTAAATACGAGCATGAAGACGACGACCGAGCCTGGGGCCGCATCGACGGGTCCACCGCTCCGCACCAATGCACTGGGCTTCCCGCAGCTGCTGGCGCAATCGGTGGCGCTGATCTCACCGACCATGACCGCAGTGCTGATCCTCCCGCTGGCCTTTTCCATCGCCGCAGACGCGACTTGGTTCTCCTACGCGTTCGCCACTGTGATGCTGCTGTTCACGGCGCTTTCACTAAACGAGTTCGCGAAACGCTCGGCCTCAACGGGCTCGATGTACACCTACATCGCACGAGGGCTTGGCGCCTCGTTCGGCGTGATGTCGGGATGGGCGCTGGTCTGGTGCTACTTCTTCATCGGCACCGCAGGGCTGTGTGGCTTCGCACTGATGAGCCAGCAGCTCCTCGATGCCATCGGACTGAATGGAACTGTCCCGCCTTACATCTTCTGGCTGGTCAGTGCTGCGATCGGCTCCTTCATCGCGATCAAGGACGTGCGCCTGTCGGCGATCCTGACGCTCCTGTTGGAGGGCCTGTCGATGGCGTGCATTCTGGCGCTGGGGGCGGTGATCCTGTTCAAGCACGGCTTCTCTGTCGACACCAAGCAGGTCACGCTGCACGGCTTCTCCCTCAAGGGCCTCGACTTCTCGGTCGTCGTCTGCATCTTCTCCCTGGTCGGCTTCGAGGCCGCCTCGACGATGGGCGGTGAGGCACGCAACCCGCTGAAGACCGTACCCAAAGCGGTGATCTGGAGCCTGTTCATCAGCGGTGGCTTCATGGTGTTCATGGCCTATGTAGAGGTGTTCGGCAGCCGCCACGCCGGCCTCGGCCTAGCATCGCTGTCGGCGCCGCTGCAGACGCTGTCAGAGGCTTATGGGGTCAGCTTCTTCAAGATTCCGGTTTCACTGGGGGCGATGGTCAGCTTCTTCGCGCTGACCCTGTCATGCGTCAACTCCGGCACGCGCCTGCTGCTGCCGATGGCCCGCCACGGGTTTATCTCCGGCAAGCTGCACACCACCCATTCGACGAACCTGACCCCGCACGCGGCGATCGGCGTCTACTACGCCATCCTGTTGGCCGAGGTATTCATCTGGCATCTGATGGGTGGCAGCGTGCTGACGATGTTCAACGACGTCGGCACCTTGGCGGCCACCGGCTTCCTGTTCTCCTACTTCGCGATTTCCATAGCCGCACCGGTGTACCTGAAGAAGCTGGGCGAGCTGGGGCCGGGAAACGTCGCCATCGCGACAGTAGGAGTCCTGCTGCTGCTGCTGCTGGTGCCGGCGGTCGGCCTGTTCTATCCGCTGCCCGTCTTCCCGGTGGACATCTTCCCGGCGATCTTCGCGGCCTACATGATCGTCGGCGGTATCCGCCTGTTACTGCTGAGCCGCAGCGCGCCGGGGACTATGTCGGTGATCGAGCAGGACATGGAAGTGGAGATGGAGCACGGGTCGGCACCCGCTTCCGATATCGAGTCCGGCTCCCGGGTCGGCGCGGCGATGCCCGGGCTGGCCGACAGCGCGCAGGCCGCCTAGGGGAGACCAAGATCGAGGGAGCGGTCCTCGTCGTCGTGGGGCTCGAAGTCGGGTCGGTCCCCGTTGCTAGGGGGCGGCGCTCAGGGATAGGGCGGCGTCAGCGGCGAGAGTCCGGAGCAGGGTCGCGCCGCCGCTCCTTCGCCGACGCAGGTGAGCGCCGTGAAGCCTTCGCCGGTCAGGGGGAGGAGGGCAAGGCCGGGGAGCTCGACGCCGAGGGAGCCGGTCCAGCTCGCGACGCCGGCGGCGTCGCGGTGGAATTCGGCGCTGCCGGCGAAGGGGGCGGGCGGGGCGACGGTGGCGGTGACCGGCTGTACCCCCGGCGCGCTCAGCGTGGCGCCGGCTTCGGCTTCGAGGATGGCCCTCCTGAGGATCTTGACCCTCCCCACCTGTTCGGCTCGCTTCGCTTCGAAGATCCATTGCGGGTAGCTCTTCGGGTGGGCGATGCCGGTGAGCGCCCGGAACCAGGTTTCGGCGCCGGCTTCGACCCGGGTGGCGGCGAGCTGTTCGGCGGGGGGCCCGATCGAGCTGGCGGCGGCGCGCGGCCGGTGCCGCCTGCGGCAGAGCTGCTTGAAGAAGTGTTCGCTCGTGCCTCCGAGCCGGGTCGCGACGAGTTCGCTGTAGCCGAGCTCGCCGTGGAATTGGATCGTGCCGACGAACTTGCCGCGGCGGACCTCGGGCTTCCGGCCGATGCAGCGGCCATCGGTCCTGCCCCCCTCATACCCCTGGCCCGGCTTGGGATGGAAGGTGACCGAGATGTCGAGGACGTCGCCATAGTGGGCCTCGAGCCGGTCGCGGGTCACAAGCGCCGGTAGTTCGTAGGTCACACCCGTGTTGTCGCCTTCCACCAGCACGGTCGCCTGCCCGGGCGAATAGCCGAAGAAGCCGATCCCGCCGTAGCCGTTGCTGCCGTCGCCGAAGAAGAACAGCTCGTCGTGGGCGGGGCGCACCACGTACCCGGGCTTCACCGCGGCAGCCGCGGGCGCCGCGAGGGCGAGGCCGGCGATGGTGAGCAGCGAGAGGGCGACGCGCACCTTGACCGCCATGGCGCCCAGAGTACCGCGGCGGCTCGACATTGGTCTGAGAATCTTGCTCCAAACACTCTCACACCTCTTCTGCGTGGTAGTTCAACGACCGCGCAGGGAACGAAACGGAGGGTTTCAGGGAATTCAGCGTCGGCACCCGGCTCGGCCGTCGCTAAGCCCATTCCGAGACTCGATTCCCTCGAAGCGTCCTACGGTCTACGAAACCCGAAGGTCACCGGTTCGAATCCAATCGCCGCAGCGAAAACTTTTGCCCTTCGCTTCCCGCAGTCGTTCGAGAGCCCGCCAGTCGCGCGCCCGGATCGAGGCGCTTGCCTTCACCTCGACGACCGCGACGTTCCCGGCCCGGTCCTCGAGGACGACGTCGATCTCGTCGCGGCCCTGTCGGTAGTGAAAGGGCTTTGGAGCCCTCTTCGACCACTCCGCATGTCGAAGGATCTCCATGGCGACGTCCATTGCAGAATGCGAATATGGAATTGCGTGAAATGCGATTTTGGGATGCGTGAGATGTGAACGCTTACGCGGGGCGACGCCAGACCCGAGCGCCATAGTCGGGCACATTTCGCCTTGTACCGTCGGTGGCCGCAGCGGCTAAAGGGAGCCTGCGGGAACATCCACAACGATCGTTTCCTTGGGTCTAGTTTCGGGTATGCGCGACCAGTCGGTTCCGAAGGGGAGGGCTTGAGATGAGGAAGATTCGGATTTCGTTGACGGCTCTGTTCGTCGCCGCAGGCCTCGTGGCGCTCGGGGCTCCGGTCGCGGTCGCGGCGGAATCGCTGGTGAACACCGGCAGCCCACCGTCGCCGTTCCCGCAGAACAAGCAGAACGAGCCGGCGGTGGCGGTGGATCCCGTGCATCCGGAAGTGATGGTGGCTGGATCCAACGACGAGATAGACGAGGGGCCGTGCGAAGGCGGCGAATGCCCGTTCGTGCAGGGCGTCGGGAATTCCGGCGTCTACTTCTCTTTCGACGGCGGCACCACCTGGACGCAGCCCACCTACAGCGGCTACAGCGACCGCACCGGGACCCCCGGGCCGGGTCCGATCGGGACGCTCCCGCACTACAACGCGAACGGCCTCGTCTCCGACGGCGACCCGGCGCTGGCCTTCGGGCCGGCGCGGAGCGGCAACGGCTTCTCCTGGGAAGCAGGCTCCCGCCTCTACTACGCGAACCTGACCTCGAACTTCGCCACCAAACGCAGCGAGTACACGTTCAAGGGCTTCGAGGCGATCGCCGTCTCCCACACGGACAGCCCGAGCGCCGCGGCGGCGGGCGATGCCTCGGCCTGGAGCGAACCCGCCATCGTCACCGCTCAGAACCAAACCTCGGCGACCTTCTCCGACAAGGAGGCGATCACCGCAGACGATGCCGCCACCAGCCGCTATTTCGGCAACGCCTACGTCTGCTACAGCCGCTTCCAGGGCGAAGGCCCGGGGGTGACGATCTCCTTCAGCCGCTCCGGCGACGGCGGCGAAACCTGGTCCACGCCGGTGAGGCTGAGCAGGCACAACGACCCCCGCAACCCACCCGACCGGCAGGGCTGCGCGGTGAAGACCGACAGCGAAGGCAACGTCTATGTCGTCTGGGAGGACGTGATCAAGAAGCAGAGTGTGTTCGAGATGGCGCGCTCGTCCGACGGCGGCGCGACCTTCGCAAAGCCGACCGTGGTCGCCAACGTCACCGACGTCGGCACCTTCGACGGTGTCCGCTCGATCTCGTTCGACGGGATCGCCGGTGCCCGGACGAGTTCCTTCCCCGGCCTCAGCATCGCCAACGGCGCCCCCAGCGGCATCGGCGCGCC
>JAWWOJ010000108.1:0-6598 GCA_033851885.1 Frankiales bacterium
GGCGATCTGCACGGCGTTGAGGGCCGCGCCCTTGCGGAGGTTGTCGTTGCTGACGAACAGCGTCAGTCCGTTGCTGCCGTCCTGGCGGACCCGCCCGACGAACGCGGGGTCCTGGCCCGCGGCCTGCAGCGGCGTCGGCACCTCGGTGACCACCACACCAGGGGCGTTCCCCAGCACCTCGAGCGCACGCGCCACAGTGATGTCGCGCGCGAACTCGACCGACAGCGACAGCGAGTGGCCGGTGAAGACGGGGACACGCACGCAGGTGCCGGTGACGCGCAGGTCGGGGATGCCGAGGATCTTGCGCGACTCGTTGCGGAGCTTCTGCTCCTCGTCGGTCTCGAACAGCCCGTCGTCGACGATGGCGCCCGCCATCGGCAGCACGTTGAACGCGATCGGGCCGACGTACTTGACCGGGTCGGGGAACGACAGCGCCGCGCCGTCGTGGACGAGCTCGGTGGCCTTGTCGCCGACCGCCGCCAGCTGCCCGGCGAGCTCCTCGACGCCCGCCAGCCCCGAGCCGCTGACGGCCTGGTAGGTGCTCGCGATCATCCGGACCAGCTGGGCCTCGTCGTGCAGCGGCTTGAGCACCGGCATCGCTGCCATCGTCGTGCAGTTGGGGTTGGCGATGATGCCCTTGGGGGCGTTGCGGACCTGGTCACCGTTGACCTCGCTGACGACCAGCGGGACCTCCGGGTCCATCCGCCAGGCACTCGAGTTGTCGATGACCGTCACACCTGCCGCGGCGAACCGGGGCGCCTGCGCCCGCGAGGTCGTGGCACCCGCCGAGAAGATGGCGAGGTCGAGGCCGGCGACGTCCGCCGTCGACGCGTCCTCGATCGTGAGCTCGCGGCCCTGCCACCCGATCGTGGTGCCGGCCGAGCGGGCACTCGCGAACAGCCGCAGTTCGTCGACCGGGAAGCCGCGCTGAGCCAGCAGCCGCAGGACGACCCCGCCGACCTGGCCGGTGGCGCCGACGACACCGACGTTCGTCATCGACCCGTACCGCCGTAGACCGTGGCCTCCTCGGTGCCGCCGAGGTCGAAGGCGTCGTGGACGGCCCGCACCGCGGCGGGCACCTCGGTGTCACGCGTGACGACAGAGATGCGGATCTCGGACGTGCTGATCGCCTCGACGTTGACGGCCGCCTCGGCCAGCGCCTCGAAGAAGGTCGCCGACACCCCCGGGTGGGACCGCATGCCGGCCCCGACGAGCGACACCTTGCCGATGTGCTCGTCGGACAGCAGCGACTCGAAGCCGACCGACGCCTGCTGCTTCGACAGTGCCGAGAGGGCGGCGGTGAGGTCCGACTTGGGCAGCGTGAACGAGATGTCCGTGCGGCCGGCGGCGCCGGAGACGTTCTGCACGATCATGTCGATGTTGACCTCCGCGTCGGCGACCGCGCGGAAGATGCGGGCCGCCTCACCCGGCTTGTCCGGTACGCCGACGACCGTGATGCGCGCCTCGGAGAGGTCGTGCGCGACACCGCTGATGATGGCCTGCTCCACGGGAGGTTCTCCTGTGATCGTCGTACCGGGCTTGCTCGAGAAGGAGGATCGGACCACGACCGGTACGCCGTAGCGGCGGGCGTACTCCACGCAGCGCAGGTGCAGGACCTTGGCGCCGGAGGCGGCCAGCTCCAGCATCTCCTCGTAGCTGAGGCTCGGCAGCTGCCGAGCGTTCAGGACGAGTCGGGGATCCGCGGAGTAGACGCCGTCGACGTCGGTGTAGATCTCGCAGACGTCGGCGCTCAGGGCAGCCGCGAGGGCGACGGCGGTGGTGTCCGAGCCGCCGCGGCCGAGGGTCGTGATGTCCTTGGTGTCCTGACTGACGCCCTGGAACCCGGCGACGATCGCGATGTGCCCCTCGGCCAGCGCCGACTGGATGCGCCCGGGCGTGACGTCGATGATGCGCGCCTTGCCGTGCACGGAGTCCGTGATGACCCCCGCCTGGCTGCCGGTGAACGAGCGGGCGGACAGCCCCAGCGACTGGATCGCCATCGCGAGCAGTGCCATGGAGATGCGCTCGCCCGCGGTCAGCAGCATGTCGAGCTCGCGGCCCGGGGGAAGCGGCGACACCTGCTGCGCGAGGTCGAGCAGCTCGTCGGTCGTGTCGCCCATCGCGCTGACCACGACGCAGACGTCATGGCCGGCCTTGCGGGTCGCCACGATCCGCTCCGCCACCCGCTTGATGCGCTCAGCGTCAGATACCGACGAACCGCCGTACTTCTGCACGACCAGGCCCATGCTCTCAGCGTACCGGCGCGGCACAGCCCTTTCCGCGTAGCGTGCTGCCGATGGACGGTGTGGTCGCTCACGGGGTTCGGCGGTCCTTCGGGCCGGTCGAAGCCGTCCGCGGTATCGACCTCACCGCTCGTCCTGGTGAGGTCACCGCCCTCGTCGGCCCCAACGGCGCGGGCAAGACCACGCTGCTCCTCGTGCTGGCCACCTTGCTCGTCCCCGACTCCGGGACGGTCAGCGTCGCCGGCTTCGACCCCGTGACCCAGGCCGACGAGGTGCGGGCCCGCATGGGGTGGGCCCCCGACGTCTTCGGCCTGTACGACAACCTCACGTCCCGCGAGTACCTCGAGTTCTGCGGTCGCGCGATGAAGCTCGCGCACTACGAGACCCGCGCCGCCGAGCTGCTCGTGCAGGCCCGGCTCGTCGAGAAGGCCGACCTGCCCGTGCACACCCTGTCCCGCGGGCAGAAGCAGCGGCTCGGCCTGATGAGGGCCCTCGTCCACTCCCCCTCGGTGCTGCTGCTGGACGAGCCCGCTGCCGGACTCGACCCGCGCAGCCGCGTCGAGCTCCGGGAGCTGCTGCGGCTGCTCGCGACGCGGGGCTGCGCGGTCATCGTGAGCTCGCACCTGCTCGCCGACCTCGAGGAGCTGGCCGACACCGTCGTGTTCGTGGACCAGGGCGTGACCGTCGGCGAGCACCGCCTCGACGCGCTGCCCGCGCCGGCTCTGCGTACCTGGCGGGTCCGGGCCCTCACGACACCCCCGCTGCTCAAGGCGCTGAAGGGCACCGACCACGACCAGCCCACCGCCGCCGGCGTCGACGTGCGACTGCCCTCGGACGAGGCTGCGGCCGACCTGCTCGCGATGCTCGTGGGCAAGGGCGTCCGGGTGGTGTCCTGCCAGCCGGTCGGCGGTCAACTCGAGGCGACCTACCTGGAGCTCACGCAGTGACACTGCAAGGGATCCTGACCGTCGCGGAGCAGGAGTTCACGATCCGCATCCGCGCCGGGCGCTGGCGCTGGCTGCTGGGCGCCTGGTTCGGCGTCCTCGCGCTGGTGGCCGGCTTGATCCGGCTCGCCACGCAGACCGTGAACGGCGGCAAGGCCCTCGACAAGGGCGTCGTCGTCTATGGCGGTCTGACCCTGCTCGTCCTCGGGCTCGCGCTCCTCGTCGTACCGACCCTGTCCGCGCAGTCGGTGAACGGCGACCGGGAGCGCGGGACGCTGGCCACCCTGCAGGTCACCCGGCTGACGGCCGGCGACATCGCGCTGGGGAAGTTCGCCGCCGCCTGGGGTACGTCCCTGGTGTTCCTCGCACTGTCGCTGCCCCCGGTGCTGTACGCGATGACGCAGGGCGGCGTGCCGTTCGGTCGGGTCGTGGTGGTGACGGTCGTGGTGTCGCTGCTCCTCGGCAGCGTCATCGCGATCTCGCTGTTCCTGTCGTCGGCGCTGCGCCGCACCACGACGTCGGGGGTGCTGGCCTACCTCGTGGTGTTCGCCCTGACGGTCGGCACGACAGTGACCTTCGTGCTCGCGCTGGCGCTGTCCACCGAGCACTACACGCAGACCGTGCCGGGCTACTGCCCCCAGCAGTCGGTCACGGCGCCCTGCCCCACGGAGACCTTCGGCGGCCAGCGCGCCCGGCCGGACCGGGTGTGGTGGTTGCTGGCGCCGAACCCGTTCGTGATCCTGGCCGACGCCGCGCCGCAGCTACCGCCGGAGACGGCCCGGGAGAAGCAGCAACGCCTCGCTCTCGAGCAGCGGGGGGTCAACGTCAGCAACCTCCGCGACAGCGACCCCCTCGGTGGGCTCGGGCGCGCCGTCCGCAGCGCCCACAAGGCCCCCGGGTCCTCGGCCGGATCGCCGGTGTGGCCGTGGGGCCTCGGCTTCGACGTGCTCGTCGGCGGCGCTGCCCTGTGGCTCACCACCCGCCGGCTGCGGACCCCGACCCGCGACCTCCCCCTCGGCCAACGCGTCGCCTGACCCATCCCGCCCGCCGTGGATGTGGACGGCGGGGGTCGCGCGAGCCCGCGTGGGCACCCCGCAAGTCCACATACACGGGGGTCAGCCGAGGGAGCCGCTGGGGAGGTACGGGGACATCGGGGGCTGGCCGCGCAGGAATAGGTGGCCCTCGCCCTTGAGCAGCGGCAACCGTGCGTCGAGGCACACGTCGATGGCCCACTGCTGGTCGTGCGCGAGCCAGTCGATCTCGACCGGCGCCGGCGCTTCGGCCAGCACGGTCCAGAGCAGCTCGGCCGCCGTACCCGGGTCGTCGGCCGCGAGCGACACGAGACCGGCCGGTCGCAGGATCGCGTAGCCGCGGTCGGCCATCAGGAGCCGGAGCCCCGTCTTCTCGAGGTACGGGAGGTCCTCGCCGAGGCCGGCGCCGCGGACCGTGCGGGTGATGTCGTCGACCGCCTCCCCGTCGGCGGACCAGGAACCCTCGCGCACCGAGGTCGACGGGAGGAGCGCGCGGTCGACGGTGCCCTTCGCGGTGAGGCAGGGCACCAGGTCGAACCCGGCGCGACGGTAGCGACGCAGCGCGGCAGGGTCCGTCGTCGCGAGGATCCAGGAGCGGTCCGTCGACGTCTGCAGGGACGCATCGAGCAGCTGCTTACCGAGGCCCTTCGACTGGTGGGCCGGGTCGACCATCAGCAGGCTGAGGAACCACATCCCCTCACGCACCAGGGCGAGGGCGCAGCCGACGACCCGGCCGTCCTCCTCCGCGACCCAGGCGCCGCCGGGGTCGGTCCGCTGCAGGTGCGCGATGCGGGCCTCGCCGCGGGCGGTGACCTCGGGGGTCTCCTCGGGCATCTCCTCGCCCAGGGCGGTCATCGCGTCGACCGCAACCCTGCGCGACGCGGCGAAGTCAGCGGGCAGCAGCGGTCGGATCACACGTCGACGCTACGACGACCCTCGAACGCACGGCCAAGGGTTACTTCGTCGGCGTACTCGAGGTCTCCGCCGACGGGCAATCCGCTCGCGAGCCGGGTGACGTTGAGGCCCATCGGCTTCACGAGCCGCGCGAGGTAGGCCGCCGTCGCCTCGCCCTCGAGGTTGGGGTCGGTGGCCAGGATGAGTTCGGTGACGGTGCCGTCGGCGAGCCGGGTCATCAGCTCCCGGACCCTCAGGTCGTCGGGGCCGATGCCCTCGATCGGCGAGATCGCGCCGCCGAGCACGTGGTAGCGGCCGTGGAACTCCCGAGTCTTCTCGATCGCGACGACGTCCTTGCTCTCCTCCACCACGCAGATGACCGACAGGTCGCGGCGCGGATCGCGGCACACGCGGCACTCGTCCTGTTCGCTGACATTGCCGCAGATCCGGCAGAAGCGGACCTTGTCCTTGACCTCGGTGAGGGCGTGGACGAGCCGCTTCACGTCCGCGGGATCCGATGCCAGCAGATGGAACGCGATGCGCTGCGCGCTCTTGGGCCCGACGCCCGGAAGCCGACCGAGCTCGTCGATCAGGTCCTGGACCGCGCCCTCGTACATCTACAGCCCGCCGAGCAGGCCCTGCGCGCCGCCGGCGACCGGACCCATCGTCGACTCGCCCATCTCGGAGGCCTGCGACTGCCCGTCGCGGATCGCCGCGACCACCAGGTCCTCGAGGGTCTCGACATCCTCGGGGTCGACCGCCTTCACGTCGATCTTCAGGGCGAGCACCTCACCGGTCCCGCTGACCGTGGCGGTGACGAGGCCGCCGCCGGCGGTGCCGGTCAGCTCGGTCGAGGCCAGCTTCTCCTGCGCCTCGGCCATCTGCGCCTGCATCGCCTGCGCCTGCTTCAGCAGCGCCTGCATGTTGGCCTGACCACCTGGAGCGCCGCGCGGAGGCGTCGGCCCCCTCTTGCCCTTGGCCACCGGGGCCTCCTCTCTACGCCCTCAGCCTACGGTTGCCGGGTGACACCCCGGCTCCGCCTCGCCGTGCTGCTCGCGGTGATCACGGTGGTCCCGGTCCTGCTCTACGTGTTCCACGTGGTCGACGCCCACCAGCTGCGCGACGCGGTGCACCGGACCGGCCCCTGGGGGCCGCTGGTGTGGCTCGTGCTGTCCGCGCTCCTGGGTGCCGCCCTGTTTCCCGGGCCGGTGCTCGCCGGCACCGGCGGCCTGCTCTTCGGCGCCGGCACCGGCACGGTGACGGCCGTCGTCGGTGCGGTGCTGTCCGCTCTGATCAGCCGGGAGATCGGCAACAAGGCCGGGTACGACGGAGCGACCGAGGTGCTCGGCCCGCGGGCCTCGACGATCGAGCACCTGGGGTTCGAGGCGGTGGTCGTGCAGCGGTTGGCGCCGGGCATCCCGGACGCACCGCTGTCCTATGCCTTCGGCGCGCTCGGCGTCACCCGCCGCGACCTGGCCCTCGGGAC
>JAWWOJ010000204.1:0-5053 GCA_033851885.1 Frankiales bacterium
CGCTCAGATCTGCCTCGCCGCGGCCGCGACGTGACGGGCTTCTGGCTCATCCGGATCGGGCACGACCTCCGGCCACGGCAGCAGCGTGCCGCCCTTCTCGGGGCAGAACGCCTGGTGGTCGCACCAGTCGCAGAGCTTGCTGGGGCGGGGCCGGAAGTCGCGTGCCTGGACCGCCCGCTCGATGGCCTCCCACAGCGCCAGCAGCTTGCGCTCGGTCGCGAGCAGGTCGGACTCGTCGGGGGAGTAGGCCAGCACCTCGCGGTCGCCGAGATACATCAGCTGCAGGCGCCGGGGGACCACGCCGCGGGTGCGCCACAGCACGAGTGCGTAGAACTTCATCTGGAACAGTGCCTTGCCCTCGAACGCCTCTCCAGGAGAGCGTCCTGTCTTGTAGTCGACGACGCGCACGTCGCCGCTCGGCGCGACGTCCAGCCGGTCCACGATGCCGCGCAGCCGCAGCCCGCCCGGCAGGACGACCTCGACGTAGGCCTCCCGCTCGGCCGGGTCGAGCCGGCGCGGGTCCTCCAGCGTGAAGTAGCCGTCGAGCAGCTGCCGGGCGGAGGTGAGCCAGCTCGCCAGCTCGAGCTCGTCGGTGAACAGGCCGGCGACCTCGGGCTCCGCCTCCTGCAACTTCGCCCACTCCGGGGCCAGCAGCGTCGCGGCGGTCTCCGGCGTGCGCTCGCCCGCCGGCAGGTCGAACAACCGCTCGAGCACCGCGTGGACGAGCGTGCCCCGCGTGGCTGCCGACGACGGCGCCTGCGGCAGCCGGTCGATGGTGCGGTAGCGGAACAGCAGGGGGCAGGTCATGAAGTCGCCGGCCCGGGACGGCGACAGCGAGCCCAGGACCGGCAGCTCCTGCACCGGGATGGACACCGCCTCTGCCGTCATGGCCCTGACCGTACGGCGAGGCACCGACAGCGGTGGGGTCCCACGCCGTGCTGTGCACTACATCTGGTGTTCACAAGCCCGGAACCGGGCCGCAAGAAGCGGAGACCAATCTGTCGGCATGGACAAACCGACCATTCCGGCGGTGCCGCCGGTCGCGAACCCTCGACGCACCAAGCTCTGACGCCGCGGGTTGATCGGGAGCGGCATGCCAGGCTGGGCCCGTGCCGCCCGTCGACAACGCCAATCCGCTGCTGGCGGCGGTGGTCGCCGCGTTGGCCGGCGTCCGCACCAACCAGCGGGTGTTCGTGATGGGCGAGGCACCGCTGCTGCGCCGGGCGCTCGCCGCCGCGGCCGGCTGTGACATCGTCACCGAAGGTCCGGCGGACGTGGTGGTGGCGGTCTTCGCCCCCGACGTGCCCGCCGCGGTACTGCTCGTCGCCCCCGGGGGCCGGGTGGTGGGGGTAGCGGCCGACCTGGGTGCGGCGGAGCGGACCGCGGACCGGCACGGGCTGGAGTTGCAGCACACCGAGTCGGTGGCAGGTCGGGTCGCTTGGTCCGCCAGGGTCCGCGCCTAGGCTGAGGCGGTGCAGGGCCAGGAGCAGCAGCGGCGCGGCGGGATGCGCATCGGTTCTGTCGTGGGCGTACCCATTCTCCTGACGCCGATCTGGTTCCTGCTGCCGGCCTATCTCGTGATCGCCAGCCCCACGCTGGTCGGCGGTTCCGGCGCCGACTACGTCCTCAGCCTCAGCCTCGCTGTACTGCTGCTGGCCAGCGTGATCCTGCACGAGCTGGGGCACTGCCTGGTCGCCCGCGCGTTCGGCCTGCCGGTGCGCAGCATCACGATCAGCCTGCTCGCCGGTTACACCGAGATCACCGAGCCACCGGAGACCCCCGGCCGGGAGTACGCCGTCGCCATCGCGGGCCCGATGGTCTCGCTGCTGCTCACGGGTATCGCCGTGGCCGGCGCGGGGGCGCTCGGGCCCGGTTCACTGCCCCGTCTCGTCTTCGAGGGCGCCGCCGTCGTCAACGGGGTCCTGGCGGTCCTCAATCTGCTGCCGGGGCTGCCGCTCGACGGTGGCCGGGTTCTCCGGAGCGTCATCTGGCACCTCGGCCGGGACGAGAACCGGGCGACCCGGTTCAGCGCCCGTGCCGGCATGGCGATCGCGCTCGTGGTCGCACCGGCGCTGATCGTGGGCGTGCTGCCCGCGGTCGGCTACGGCGACCGGGGCATCGTCACGATCCTCATGTCGTCGGTCGTCGGCGCCTACATCTACCTCGGTGCGCTCGCCAGCCTGCGCCACGGGCAGCTCGCCAGCGCCCTGCCCACGCTCTCGGTGGCCGTGCTGGCGCGACCCGCCCTCGCCGTACCCGCGACCACGCCGCTGTCGGAGGCGGTCCGACAGGCGCACGAGCAGGCGATCCGCGCACTCGTGGTCGTCGACGGCAGCGGTCGGCTCGAGGGCGTCGTCAGTGAAAGCTGGGTGCGGCAGGTTCCCGCGGACCGTCGGCCCTGGGTGGTGGTCGCCGACGGCGCCCGCAAGATCGAGCCAGGACTGGTTCTCGAGCCCGGGCTCAGCGGGCAGGAGCTCCTCGACGCGATGCAGGCGACCCCGGCGGCCGAGTACGTCGTCTCCGGCCCCACTCCTGCCGTGCTGGTCGCCGCGGACGTCGCCGCCGCGATGGGTGCCTAGCCTTTCCTGCTGTGACAGACGAAGCAGCTCGGCGACGTGGGCCGCTGGCCGAAGGCGACCAGGTGCAGCTCACCGACCCCAAAGGTCGGATGCACACCATCACGCTCGTCGCCGGCAAGCAGTTCCACACCCACAAGGGGATCCTCGAGCACGACAGCCTGATCGGCGGACCGGAAGGCGTGACCGTCGCGATCGGCGCCACCACCTACCTCGCGCTGCGGCCGTTGCTTCCCGACTACGTCCTGTCGATGCCCCGCGGCGCCCAGGTCGTCTATCCCAAGGACAGCGCCAACATCATCGGGATGGCCGACGTGTTCCCCGGGGCGCACGTCGTCGAGGCGGGTGTCGGTTCCGGCGCACTGTCGATGTCGCTGCTCCGCGCCGTCGGCCCGGGTGGCCGGCTGTCCTCCTACGAGCGACGCACCGACTTCGCGGACATCGCCCGATCCAACGTGGAACGCTTCTTCGGCGGTCCCCACCCCGCCTGGTCCATCACCGTCGGGTCGCTGCAGGACGAGCTCGTCGACACCGACGTCGACCGGGTCGTGCTCGACATGCTGGCGCCCTGGGAGTGCCTGGACGCCGTGTCGAGCGCGCTGCGGCCCGGGGGAGTCCTCTGCTGCTACGTCGCCACCACGACCCAGTTGTCGACCACGGTCGAGGCGATGCGCTCCCAGGGGACGTTCACCGAGCCCGCCTCCTGGGAGACCATGGCCCGCGGCTGGCACGTCGAGGGCCTCGCGGTCCGCCCGCAGCACCGGATGGTCGGCCACACCGGCTTCCTCTGCACCACCCGCCGGCTGGCCGAGGGCGTCGAGCCGCCGGTCCGTCGCCGCCGGCCGAGCAAGGGCAGCTACGGCGAGCCGGCCGCCGAGTCCGCCGAGTCCGCCGGGTCCGCCGGGTCCGCTGAGCCCTTCCGTCCCACCCTCCCCTGACGCCACAGACTGTCACCGTTTGTCGGCGGCATCCGGAGTCCGTCGGTGTGCCGAACGGGAATCAGCAGACACGAACCTGCCCGGCATACATAGGATGCGGCTCTAGAGCACGAACCCGACTGACGACGGGGAGGTGGAGCACATGGCAGGGACGCGTGGTGTGTCCGCTGGGGCTAGCTCCGGTGACGCCGAGGATGCCGCCGAGCTGAAGGCGCAGGTGAGCTTCCTCGAGGAGGAGATCTCGGTCCTGCGCCGCAAGCTCTCCGACTCACCGAGGCAGGTGCGGGCCCTCGAGGAGCGGCTCGCCGAGGCGCAGCAGTCGCTCGCCGGCGCCACCGGCCAGAACGACCGGCTGGTCAGCACCCTCAAGGAGGCGCGCGACCAGATCGTCGCCCTCAAGGAGGAGGTCGAGCGGCTCGCGCAGCCCCCGAGCGGCTTCGGCTACTTCCTGGGCATCCACGACGAGGACACCGTCGACATCTTCACCGGCGGCCGCAAGCTGCGCGTGACGGTGAGCCCGACGATCGAGGTCAAGGACCTCCGCAAGGGCCAGGAGGTCATGCTCAACGAGGCCCTCAACGTCGTCAAGGCACTGGAGTTCGAGCGCCAGGGCGACGTGGTGATGCTCAAGGAGATCCTCGAGGGCGGGGACCGCGCACTGGTCATCGGGCACACCGACGAGGAGCGGGTCGTCATGATCGCCGACTCCCTCATGGACCAGCCGATCAAGGCCGGTGACTCGCTGCTGATGGAGTCGCGCAGCGGTTACGTCTACGAGCGCATCCCCAAGAGCGAGGTCGAGGAGCTCGTCCTGGAGGAGGTCCCGGACATCGACTACTCCTCGATCGGCGGGCTGGCCTCGCAGATCGAAGCCATCCGCGACGCGGTCGAGCTGCCGTTCCTGCACAAGGAGCTGTTCAAGGAGCACCAGCTGCGACCGCCGAAGGGCGTCCTGCTCTACGGGCCGCCCGGGTGTGGCAAGACGCTGATCGCGAAGGCGGTCGCCAACTCGCTCGCCAAGAAGGTCGCCGAGGTCACCGGCAAGCCGGACGGCCGGGCGTACTTCCTCAACATCAAGGGCCCCGAGCTGCTCAACAAGTACGTCGGCGAGACCGAGCGGCACATCCGCCTGATCTTCCAGCGGGCTCGGGAGAAGGCCTCCGAGGGAACGCCGGTCATCGTGTTCTTCGACGAGATGGACTCGATCTTCCGCACCCGCGGGTCCGGCGTCTCCTCCGACGTCGAGACGACCATCGTGCCGCAGCTGCTGTCGGAGATCGACGGTGTCGAGACCCTCGAGAACGTCGTGGTCATCGGTGCCTCCAACCGCGAGGACATGATCGACCCGGCCATCCTGCGGCCCGGCCGCCTCGACGTGAAGATCAAGATCGAACGTCCGGACGCCGAGGCCGCGAAGGACATCTTCGGCAAGTACCTCGTCACCGAGTTGCCGCTGCACGCGGACGACCTGGCCGAGCACGGCGGCAACCGCGAGGCCACCCTGTCGGCCATGGTGCAGGGCGTCGTCGAGCGCATCTA
>JAWWOJ010000241.1:0-8147 GCA_033851885.1 Frankiales bacterium
ACCTCATCGACCGTGCGCGCAAGATCGTCTGAGGTCGGCCCCGGATAGGGCACCCCCTTGATGTCCTTGCAGATGTCGACGGCGATCACGTCGGCGCCTTCCTCGGCGAGCCGAAGGGCGTGCGCCCGACCCTGACCTCGGGCCGCCCCGGTGATGAGAGCGACCTTGCCCTCGACTCGACCTGTCATGTGCGGGTCCACCGTTCTGTCGGGCGTGCTACTGGCTGACGGGGTGCGCCGCGGCGCCGACCGAGTTGTCGGGGCCCGCGCCAGGGGGCTCGGGTTTCACCTCGGCGGGCTCGGCAGGTGTCACGCGAGCGGCACCGACGCCACGTCGGCGAAGCGATCCGGCGTACAGGCCGAACCCGACACCGAGGATGAGGGCCGCGCCGTCGAAGAACTGGTTGACCCATGGCGAGGCGCCCCACAGCGTGAGCCCGTTGACGCTGACGGCCAGGAAGAAGACGGCGGCGACGGTTCCCCAGACGTTGTAGCGGCCCGGTTGGATGGTCGTCGCACCCAGGAAGGCAGCGGCGATGGCCGGCAGCGTGTAGTTGGGTCCGAGCTGCGGCGTACCGGATCCGACGTTCGCGACCAGCAGGATGCCGGCACCGCCCGCGATGCCCCCAGCGATGACGTGCGCGCTGAAGACCCGACGAGGGACCCGGATGCCGACGAGCAGCGCCGCTCGCGGGTTCGAGCCCAGGGCGTACAGGTCCTTGCCCGCAGGTGTCCGCTCCAGCCCGTACCAGACCGCGATGGCGCAGACGACGAAGAAGTAGAAGAGCTTCGGCAGGCCGATCCACTTCCCCGCGCCGAGCCCGATCAGCTTGGGGCTGATGCCGGTGGTGATCGAGAGTCCCTTGGAATAGGCAAGGACCAGCGCGCTGATGACACTCGCGATGCCGAGGGTGGCGATGATGGAGGGGATGCCGGCCTTGGCGACCAGGAGCCCGTTCACCACGCCGACCGCCAGTCCTAGCGCAATCGCCGCGACGACGGCTGCCCCGAGCGACCACCCGGACTTCGACATCAACCCGGCGCACACCACCCCGCTGAAGCCGGCGGTGGGACCGATCGACAGGTCGATCTGACCCGCGACCAGGGGTATCACCGTCGCGATCGCGAGGATGCCCAGTAGGGACTGGTCGGTGAGGATGTTGGTGATGTTGGCCGACGACCCGAACTGCGGCGTGGCGGAGTTGAGCTTGAAGAAGATGCCGATCGCGACGAGCAGCCCGACGAGCCCGTAGCGCTCGACGAGCTCGATGACCTTCGACGTGTACCTCATCGCGTCAACCTCTGGTTCTCGAGAACGATTTCAAGCAACTCATGTGCCGTGGTCTGGTCATGCACTTCCTGGGTCACTTGACCACGGCACAGGACGAGAATCCGGTCACTGAGGCGGGTGAGCTCCTCGAACTCAGAGCTCGCCAGCACCACGGCCATGCCTTTCCTGCTCGCTTCCGCGATCAGCCCGAGGATGGCCTCGCGAGCACCCACGTCGATGCCTTGCGTCGGTTCGTCGAGGAGCAGGATCGCCGGGTCCGTGCGCAGCCAACGACCCAGCACGACCTTCTGCTGGTTCCCGCCCGACAGGGTCTCGATGCCGGCTTGCGCGCCGGGCGCCTTGACCGAGTAGCGCGTGAGGTCCCGCGTGACCTCGGCGACCATCAGCCTGCGCCGGAACCAGCCCCGACGGAAATAGCGACGGCTCTGTCCGACGGTCATGTTGGTCGCGACGCTGTGCTCCGGGAAGACGCCGCCGGTGCCGCGGTCCTCGGGCACGAACGCCACGCCATGCGATTTCATGCGGGCGGACGTCGGGAAGCGAACAGTCTCGCCGCGCACGACCAGGTCACCGCTGCTGATCCGGCGCACCCCGAAGATGGCCTCGAGCAATTCGGTGCGGCCACTGCCGAGCAGGCCGGCGATCCCGACGATCTCACCTGGGCGGAGGGTGAAGCTGACGTCCCTGACCGGTCCGGCGCTCACGTGCCGGAGTTCCAGCACAGGGGCTTCGGACCGGGCGAGCCGCCCTCCCCCCGTCGTCACGTTGATCTTGCCGCCGAGGATCAGCTCGACCAGCTTGGGCTCGGTGAGATCGGCGGCGTCCAAGGTGCCTGCGTTCCTGCCGTCGCGCAGGCAGGTGACCCGATCAGCTGCCTGCCGCACCTCGTCCAGCCGATGACTCACCAGCACGACGCTGTGCCCCGCGTCGGCAAGCCTCCGCAAGGTCCGGAGCAGCTCGCCCGCCTCCTCGGCGGGCAGGGCCGCAGTGGGCTCGTCGAGGACGAGGATCGCTCGGTGGTTCTCGTCGACGTCCTGCAGCGCCCGGCCGATCGCGAGCAGCGCACGCTGCGGCATGGACAGCGTGGACGCCAGGGCTTGCGGGTCCACGTCCAGGTCGAGCCGTCGCAAGACCTCGCGTACTCGCTCACGGCTCGCCCGTGCCCTGATGCTGCCCGTGGGCCCCGTGACGAACTGACCACCGAGACCGAGGTTGTCGGCCACGCTCAGGATGGGGAACACCCCCAGGTCCTGGTGCACGAATCGGAAGCCCGCCCGGGCGGCCTCCTCCGGGCGATGTCCCGTGAGGTCCGTCGTCACGTCATCGAGGTCGAGTGCGCCCTCATCGGCGGACAGCACTCCCGCGAGGATCTTGATGAGCGTCGACTTGCCCGAACCGTTGCCACCGACCAGGGCATGGACCTCGCCCCAGGTGAGCTGGAGGTCGACGTTGTCGAGCGCCTGGGTGTTGCCGAAGCGCTTCGACAGTCCGCGCACCGCAACTGCGGTACGCGGACCGTCGATCGTGGCGGGCTTCATCAGCCCGTGACACCCCAGGACTTGGCGTACGCGGCGGGGACGTCGAAGGAGGGCTTGAAGTCCTGGCCCTTCGGCGGGAGGTCCGTCGTCGCGTCGACGATCTGGAAGCCCAGGCCCTCGTCCCTGGCCGGCGTCTTGTTGAAGTAGCTGTTGAGGGTGTCCACGGCGCCATAGGCCCACCACTCGAGCGGCCACGAGTTGACAGCATCGAGGCCCTGGCCGGACCGCACCGTGTCGTAGTCGGCGGCGACACCGAAGCCACCGATCATCTTCACCTTGCCGACCAGGCCGCCCTGGACGACAGCCTGGGTGATGCCCAGGGTCGGGTTGGTGGCTCCGTGTGCAGCAACAGCGTCAGGGTTCTGGAGGAAGGAGGCCTTGGCCTTCGAGGTCAGCGTCGGACCGAAGTCGGCCGCCAGCCAGTCGACCTTCACGCGCTTGCAGTCGGGGCAGACGGAGCTGACCTGTGCCGCATAGCCCTGCTCGAGCAGCTTGAGTGTCGTGTACTCGTTGTTGGCGAAGTCGATGATGGTGCCCTTGCAGTTCGCCTGCTTGATGTCCCACGCCGCGGACGTCGCGCCGTAGGCGCGGACCGCGTCGGCGAAGTCCTTGTAGCGAGACCCGAAGCTGATGTGGGTCGCGAAGACCGGTGCTTGCCCCGACGTCGAGGGGTCGTCGTTGAGGTCCCAGCCCTGCACGGAGATGGTCGGGATCCCCGCAGCGGTTGCCTGCTGCACAGCAGCCTTGACGAGAGGCGCATCCAGGCCGACGCCGACGATGCCGTCGACCTTCGACGCCACGGCCTCCTTCACCAGCACCGGGAACTGCGCGGGATCGAGCTTGGCGTCGTAGAGCTTGGACTGCCAGCCGATCGCAGCCGCGGCCTTCTGGACCCCAGCGGCACCGACGGCGACGGTGGGTGACGCCATCCCGACCGCGACGATGGCAATCTTCTTGCCCTTCGCCGCGGGGTTCGCATCGGTGGGCGGCGTCGTGTAGGTCTTGGCCGCCGCCGTCTGCGTCACGGCTGCGATGCAGTCGGTGGACCCGGACGCCGACGTGCCCGTGCTCGGCGAGCCTGTAGCCCCCGTCCCCGACGACGATGAACAGCCGGCGAGGGCCGTAGCAATGGCAGTGACAGACATGGCGAGCTGCGCGCTTCTTCGCACGTCGACCCCTTCGCGAATGAGCTGTGACCCACGCCACAGGCAATGCCACTGTCTACCAATCGGTCGTTTGGTTGTCAACAGCACCGCAACGTCCGCGAGCCCTGCGCGCGAAGGCGCTGGTTGCTACTTCGCTGGAGATACTTCCCAGCAACAGCAGGCGACTAGCCCGCCGTCAGGTGGCATGTGCCCCGTTCACCGTGGGCGCCGGAACCACTCGCCCGCTGGGGCCGGCCGCGGCCGACTCCCGCGCCATGAAGGCACCGAGCTCGGCAATCGTCGTCATGATCGGTGCCGGGAAGACGACGGTGGTGTTCTTGTCCACGCCGATCTCGACGAGGCTCTGCAGGTTGCGGAGCTGAAGGGCCAGGGGGTGGGCCATCATGATGTCGGACGCGTCTCCCAGCGCCGCCGCTGCCATCGACTCGCCCTCGGCGTTGATGATCTTGGCGCGCTTCTCCCGCTCCGCTTCCGCCTGCCTGGCCATGGCTCGCTTCATGCTGTCCGGGAGCTGGATGTCCTTGAGCTCGACCAAGGTCACGAGCACGCCCCAGTCGACCGTGGTGACGTCGAGGATCTCCCTGATGTCGAGGTTGATCCGGTCGGTCTCGGACAAGGTCTCGTCGAGCGTGTGCTGCCCGACGACCTTGCGCAGCGTGGTCTGGGCGATCTGGTCGATGGCCGCGGTGATGTTCTCGATGGCCACCACCGACCTGACCGGGTCGACGACCCGGAAGTAGGCGACCGCGGACACGTCCACACTCACGTTGTCGCGGGTGATGATGCCTTGCGACTGGATCGGCATCGTGACCACGCGCAGCGAGACCCGATGCAGCACGTCACCGAACGGGATGATGAACGTCAGCCCCGGCTTGCGCGTCCCTTGCACCCGACCCAGCCGGAACAGGACGCCTTCCTCGTACTGCTTGATGATCCGCACCGACATCAGCGCCGCCAGCAGCAGGACGACGCCGAGGACGACCACGACGGTGATCAGCGCGTTCATGAGGTCCTCGTCAGGACGACCTTGAGGGCTCCGGTGTCTCCCGCCCGCGAGAAGACGTCGTAGGCGGTGTCGAACTCGCTGAAGCCGAAGTGATGGGTCACGAACCTGGCCGCGTCGATCTGCCTGCCGGCCAGCAGCCGGAGCAGCGTCGGCGTCGAGTAGGTGTCGACGAGACCCGTCGTGATCGTCAGGTTTCGGTCCCAGATGCGCTCGAGGTGCAGGGTCGCGGACGTGCCGTGGACGCCGATGTTGGCCACGTGGCCTCCCGGCCGCACGAGGTCGACCGCGAGCTCGAACGTGGCTGGGACGCCGACTGCCTCGATGGCGACATCGGCTCCCAAACCTGCCGTGAGCTCGCGGACAGCGCTCACCGCATCCTGCTGCGCGTTGTCGATGACCACGTCGGCACCGAAGAACTTGGCCGCCTCGAGCCTGCTCGGGACCTTGTCCACGGCCACGACAAGGCTCGGGCTGAACAGCTGAGCACCGGCGATCGCGGACAGGCCGATCGGCCCCGCGCCCACGACCACGACGACGTCCCCGGGGCGGACCTGGCCGTTGAGGACCCCGACCTCGTACGCGGTGGGCAGGATGTCGGCGAGCATCAGGAGCTCGTCGTCGCTCACCCCCGCGGCCACCGGATAGGTGGAGTTGTCGGCAAAGGGAACGCGGACGTACTCGGCCTGGGTGCCGTCGATCTCGTTGCCCAGGATCCATCCGCCACCACCGAGGCACTGCCCGAAGCTGCCGGCGCGGCAGTAGCGGCACGTCCCGCATGCGGTGACGCAGGAGACCAGCACCCGGTCACCGACGGCGAGCGTCTTCACTCCCGTGCCGATCTCCGTGACGGTTCCGACAGCCTCGTGGCCGATGACGCGGCCGTCCGTCATGGCCGGGACATCTCCCTTCAGGATGTGGAGATCGGTCCCGCAGATCGTGGTGGTGTCCACCTGCACGATCGCGTCCGTGTCGGCCAGCAGGGTCGGCATCGGAAAGTCCTCCCATGCCTTGGCGCCGGGACCGTGATAAACGAGTGCCTTCATGACTGCTCCTCCAGGGATGCGTCGGTCGAATGGGTGGCGTTGCGGTGGTGCCGACCCCGGCCCGTCGGGGTGGCGCGCGGAGAGGTCCGCCAGGCGAGCATGGACAGGCCGGCCAGCACGCCGACGAGGGCCAGCATCAGCAGTGACATCGCGAGCCAGGCTCCGAACCCGAACGAGCCGGAGTGATAGCCCATCAACGGAACCACGGGTTCCGATGGTGCCGTGTTGCTGTCGTCATGGGTCCGCCGCCCTCGTTCGGTTGGTGTCCCTCCAGTCTTGAGAGGCGCCGGGGCCGAAGACAGGGCCGAAGGTCACCGTCGGCCAGGGCCTTGCCGCCCTGTCCCGTTCGAGGCTCGCGCGGTGAGATCTGGAGGTGAACCCCGCGTCGCTCCGCCTTCCCGCGCAAGCACTGGCGTCTGCACACGGGTGGCGCCATGCTCACCTGGGGTCGCTCGCGGGTGTCACGCGCCGCGTCGTCGGCAGCGCCGCTGGCAACGCGAGCCGCGCGCTCGACGAGATCGCCGGCGCGGTCGACGACCGCCGCCGCCTGCTGCCCGCTCCGGAGCTGGCACAACAGGGCGACCTCGTGATGCTGTCACGGGACGAGTGCCAGAAGCTCCTCACGACGCGGCGCACCGGTCGGCTCGCCTACGTCGCGCGGGCCGGGGTTCCTGACATCGTCCCGGTGAACTACCTGGTGCACCAGGGCGGGATCCTCATCAGGTCCGGTCCAGGGCCCAAGCTGCAGGCAGCGGAGCGGCGTGACCTGGTCGCGTTCGAGGTCGATGACATCGATGAGATGTCGCACAGCGGCTGGAGCGTGGTCGTCATCGGCCGCGCCGAGCGGCTGCTGTCCCAGCGGGCCGCCCAGCTCGAGCTGCCTGAGTCCTGGGCGAGTGGCCCCCGATGGCACACCCTGAGCATCAGCCCGACCCGGATGGCCGGTCGCCGGTTGCTGTGAGTCAGCCGGGCACCTGGCGCAGCTGGAACGGGGGCGTGCCTGCGAGCTTGCCGCCGTCGAGCACCAAGGTGGTGCCGGTGATGAATGCGGCCTGGTCCGAACACAGCCACACGACGGCGGCTGCCACCTCGTCCGGTCGGCCGACTCGCCGCATCGGCATCGCCGCAGCCGCCGCCTGCTGTGCGGCGTCGCCGGCGCGCAGCAGGTTGTCGGTCAGGATCGGCCCTGGAGCGACTGAGTTGACCCGGATCCCCTGCGCCGCATAGTCGAGCGCCGCGACCTTGGTGAGCCCTTCCAGGCCATGCTTGGCGGTGACGTAGGCCGAGAGACCCCCCACGCCTTGCAGCCCCGCCGTCGAGGACATGTTCACGATGGCGCCGCCGCCCGAAGCGAGCATGGCGGGCAGCTCGTATTTCATCGCGAGGAAGACCCCACGCAGACTGACTGCGAGGCCCGCGTCGAAGTCCGCGACGGGCACGTCGCTGAGCGGGGTGGGTGGGTGGCCGCCGCCGGCCGCGTTGTTGCACGCGAAGTCGAGCCGACCGAATTCGGTCAGCACCTGGTCGACCATCCTGGCCACAGCGTGCTCGTCGGTGACGTCGGTGGGGACCGCGACCGCCCGTCCGCCCGTGTCTCGGAGCTCCATGGCGAGGGCGGCCAGTGCGGGTTCGTCTCGGGCCGCCAGACCGACCGCGCAGCCGGCGTCGCAGAATGCGCGCGCGGTCGCTGCTCCGATGCCTCGGCTGGCGCCGGTGACGATGGCTACCTTGCCAGTGAGAGCGCCTGTCACGATGTGACCTCCTTGACTGCCTGGACGTTGTGCCGGAGTCGTGCCAGCAAACCCTCGAGAACCGTCAGCTCGGGTTGCCGCAGCCCGGCGCGCAGCCGGCGATCGAAGGCCTGGACGCCGGTGAGCATCTGGAAGAACGCTGCGTCGCCGGCCTCCGTCAGCTCGACACGTTGCACCCGCCGGTTGTCGGGCCCCCTCGTCCGCGTGATCAATCCGGCGCTCTCCAGCCGATGGAGATGGTGGGTCAGGGTGGGCCCTTCGATGCCGACAGCCTGGGCGATCTCCCGCTGAGTGCCATGCCGCTCGCTCTTCACCGAGAGCAGGATCAGCCACGTGGGCAGTGACCCGCCGAC
>JAWWOJ010000215.1:0-3773 GCA_033851885.1 Frankiales bacterium
ACGTCATGGAGCAGCTGGAGGAGCACGAGGTACCTCGGCGACCGCAGCGCCTCCAACGCGGCCGCCTCGGCGGCGTGCTGCTCAGCAGCGAGCAGCGCGTCGACGGGCCGTACGTCCAGCACATCGCCCTCGCGGGCCCGCTCGTACAGCCGCTCCCGCTGCACCTCGAGGTCCCGGGCCGCGCCGAGGCTGTCAGCAAGCCACGAGAGCTCCTCGCGGAGCCGCACGGCGCGTGGGTCGTCGACGAGGGCACGGAAGGTACGCAGGTCGCTGCGCAGCCGCCGACAGCTGACCCGGAGCTGGTGCACCCCGTCCGGCACCTCGCGCCGCACCGCCACGTCGTGCTCGACCACCGCGCGGAGCCCGGTCGCCAACGACGCCCGGACGAGGTCGCCGGCCGCGCGGAGGGCCGGTGCGGCAGGCAGGTCGGTGGTGCTCGGCACACCGACCGCACGGATCCCCTTGGGCGTCTGGTCGACGTCGGTCGCGCCGGCGTCGACGAGCGCGGCCAGCACGCGCTTGCCGACCTTCGCGCCGCCGGCCCGCTGCTCCACCTCCAGCTCGTGCCAGCCGTCCACGAGCTCGCCGGCGCGCAGGACCGTGACCTGGTCGTCGACGACCTCCACGAGCTCGTGCCCGTCGCCGTCGAGGACCAGCGTCGTGCTGCGTGCGGTGCGGACCTGCGCAAGCGGGTGCAGCTCGGCGCCGCGCAGCCGGGCAGTGAGCAGGTCGACGAGTGCCGGCGGGACGCGGGTCCCCGCCGCCACGACGCTGATCTCCTCGCGGTCGAGCTCGCTACCAGAGGAGCTGGCCGTCTTCAGCGTCCACCTCGGCCGGCCCTCACCGGTGCGGTGCCGCAGGGTCAGACCACCCTGCGCGAGCCGCCGGTCCTCGGTGTCCCAATACGTCGCACGCAGCCGCAGGGGCCGCATCGCGACCCGGTCGACCCCCGCGATGTCGACGAGGTGCGGGAGCACGAAGCCGTCGGGGACGCCGAGCTTGGTCTCCACCTCGCGCATCGCGTCCACCGGTCACCAGCTCGTGTCGAGGCAGCCGTCGAACTCGACGAGGGGGTTGGTCGACGCGATCAGCGTCACCGGATCCACCACCTGCGGTGGCTGGGTCGCCGGCGTCCCGTCGGCCTTCCAGCAGCCGTCCGGCTTCACCTGCAGCTCGAAGACCTGTGCCGACGCGGTCGCCAGGTCGACGTACTGGACGCTGCAGGTCCAGTCCTCACCCGGCCCGTCCACGTCGCGACCGGTGCGCCCGCACGAGGCGAGGGCGTGCAGGCTGCCGGGTGCGATCGGGTCCCGTCCGAGCAGCCGCTGCTGCTCGGCGTACCGGCCGGTGAAGACCTGCACGAAGGACGGCCCCACCCGCTGCGGGGTCAGCGGGGTCGCGCAGCCACTCGCCAGCAGGAGCGGTACGGCGAGCAGCAGCCGCTTCACGTGATGTCCCGGGTCAGCAGCAGCCGCCGGGCGGGCACGAGGCAGCCGACTGCCCAGGCGAGGCTGACGAGGGCGCCCTGCCACAGCGGACCGAAATAGGGGTCGGCGCGCACGAGTCCGTGCCAGGCCGCGAACGGCGTGGTGAGCAGCACGTTCACGGCCGAGCCGAGGGTCCCGAGCAGGGCGAGCAGCTGCATCACGAGGCCGAGAAGCAGCGGTCCGCCGACGCCGGCGAGACTGCTCCTGGTCCAGATCGACAGCAGCACGGCCAGGGCGGCGAACCCCAGCAGTGGCGGCAGCTCACTGGCCCAGCTGGCCACGACGAGCGCGGTCGCCCGTCCCAGGCCCAGCGGCGTGCCGGACAGCCCGGGAAGCGGACGGTCACCGGCGAGGGCGAGTCCCGCGACCAGGCTGCTGAGGGTGGTGACCGACAGCAGCGCGACGGACGTCAGGGCTGCGGCCATGACCTTGCCGGCGAACACCTCCGCCCGTGTGCGTGAGCGGGTCAGCAGGGACTGCCAGGTGCCGTGGCCGTCCTCGGTCGCGAAGACGTCACCTGCGACGACACTCGTCAGCAGCGGGAGGACCCAGGTGCCGGCGAAACCCAGTACCAGCAGGGGAAGTGCGAAGCCGGACTCCTTGACGTAGCGGCCGAACAGCGTGTCCTTCGGCAGTCCGGTCTGGGCACCGAGGACCAGGGCGAACAACGGCGGCCCGAGCAGGGAGAGGGCGAAGGCGGCACGGATCCGCGGCTGGGCGCGCAGCCGCACCAGCTCCCATCGCAGCACCTTCATGCGACGAGCTCCCGCAGCGCCTGCTCGAGCGGCAGCGACTCCCGCTCCAGGGACCGGACGGCGATGCCGGCGCCGGCCAGGGCCAGGACGAAGGCGTCGACGACGTCCGTGGTGGCGACGAAGGACAGCCCGGACTCCGACTCGTCGAGGGGCACGGGTGCGAGGGCGCGGGCCCGGGGGTCGTCGCTCGTCGCCAACAGGCAGCGTCCCGGGCGCGCCCGCAGGCCGGCCACCGGGCCGCGCCACACGTCGCGGCCCCGCGCCATGACCGTGACGTCCTCGCACAGCACGTCGACCTCGGTGAGGTCGTGACTGCAGAGCAGCACCGTGAGCCCGTCGGCGGCAAGGCCCCGGATCAGGTCACGCAGCTGCCGCGCCCCAAGTGGGTCCAGCCCGTTCGCAGGTTCGTCGAGGACGAGCAGCTGCGGCCGTCGGAGCAGGCCGGCAGCGATCCCGAGCCGTTGCCGCATCCCGAGCGACCAGCCCCCGACCTTGGTGTCGGCGCGATCGGTCAGGTCCACCCGCTCGAGCACCTCGGCGATGTCACCTGGGGCATCGTCCATGCCGGCGAACACCTCGAGGTTCTGCCGGCCGGAAAGGTACGGCCAGGCACCTGGCGTCTCGACGAACCCACCGACCGTGCCGTCCACCCGGCACTCCCCGGCGTCCAGCCGCACCAGCCCGAGCAGCACCCGGAGCAGGGTCGTCTTGCCGGCGCCGTTCGGACCGAGCAGCCCGTGCACAGTGCCCGGCGCGACCATCAGGTCGAGGCCGTCGAGGGCCGTCAACCCGTCGAACGTCTTGCGCAGGCGATGCGCCTCGACCGCTGCCACGAGGGCAGGCTAGGCGGTTCACCCGCCGTCCACGCAAGGGCTCTACGGTGTCGCCTCGTGAGAGCCTCCCTCCGCCGTGTCCTCGCCGTCCTCGGCGCCCTCCTGCTCGTCGCCGGCCTCGTCGGGCCCGCCCGCGCGGGCGCTGCGACCCGCACGCCGACGGCCGGCGTACTGCTCCCGAGCGGGCGACTCGTGACCCCCGCGGGCAGCCAGTGGGACAGTGCCCGCACCGCCGCCGACCACGCCTACGACCTCGGTGACTTCCCGCTCGGCCTCGCCCTGTCGCCCGACGGCCGGCTCGCCGTCGCCAGCCTCAACGGCCGGGGCTACGGCACGCCGCACACCAACGGGACCTTCTGCGACCAGCATGCCGGGCCGCATCCGGTCCAGTGCCCTGGCGTGCCGGACCGGCTGAAGGGCGACCCTCGGGTGACGGCACCCGATGAGGGCCTCGACGTCGTCGACCTCCGCACCGGCAGGACCGTGCAGGTCGTCGCGGTGCCGACGAGCAACTCGGCCGGCGGCCACCACAGCTGCGGCCAGGGCTACAACTGCTTCGGCATGGGCGTGACGTTCAGCCCGGACGGCAAGCACGTCTATGCGAGCGGTGGCGGTGCGGACGCCGTCTACGACTTCGCGGTGACCGGCGCGACCCTGAAGCTCGCCCACACGACCGCGATTCCGTCGCCGTCGACGCG
>JAWWOJ010000259.1:0-2551 GCA_033851885.1 Frankiales bacterium
TACTCAGATCGCTGCACAAGATCGTGCAAAGCGCCCGACAAGCCGTCGGCGAGTTGGCGCACATCCGGCAGCAGGTCCGGACAGGCCAGCAACGAGAAGTTCATCTTGTCCAGGTATGACCAGACCGTCACGTTCAGCCCGATTCCCTGCAGGATGGGTCCCACGCTGAACAGCTCGGTGAGCCGCGCGCCGGCGATCCAGACCGGCACGGTCGGACCGGGCACGTTGGACACGACGACGTTGAACGGCGCCGGATGGAAGTCGGCGCCCCGCAGGTGCGAGTAGGCGCGCATGAAGGCGCTGAACGGTGCGGGCGGCGTGAACTGCACCCAGTCCTCGAGCATCTTCATGCCGAGCGCGCGCTGCACCTTCTTGGCCTCGGCCGTCACGCGCGAGATGTCGAGCAGCCTCGCGACCGGGTCGTCGATGGCCGTACCCAAGGTCGTGAACATGTTGGAGACGGCATTCCCGCCGAGCCGGGGCGCCGAGCCCGCCACGTCGGTGGAGACCGGGACGCCGGCGACCAGTGACCCGGTCGGGTGCTCGTCGTGCGCGTCCATCCAGGCGCGCAGCGCGCCGCCCACCACCGCGAGCACGACGTCGTTGAGCGTGACGTCGTGGGCCTTCTTGACCCGCTTGAAGTCGTCGATCGCGAGCGACGCGGTCGCGAAGCTGCGGCGGGCCGTGATGGCGCCGTTGAACGACGTGCGCGGGGTGCTGAGCACCGGCACCGGCGTGCGCACGTCGGACGCCCGCTTGTGGCGGACCACAGCGAGCACACTCAGGAGCGTGCGCAGCAGCAGCCCGGGTATCCAGGCGATCTGCTTGACGGCGTCGACGAGGGCCACCCGCGCGACATCCTTCGGCTGAGGTGTCGGCTCAGGTTGCCAGCTCGTCCTCGGCGGCGCCGGGCGGGACTCCGGTGTCAGGTCGGTGATGTTGGCGAGCAAGGCGTTCGCCGCTACGCCGTCGGCCATGGCGTGGTGCATCTTGGCGACGACCGCCACGCGGCCGTCGGCCAGTCCCTCGCAGACGTGCAGCTCCCACAGCGGGACCGACCGGTCCAGAGGGGTACTGGCGATGCGCCCGATGACCTCCTCCAGCTGCGCCATGCTCCCTGGCGCCGGGACCCGGTCGAGGAACACGTGCCGGTCGGGGTCGATCTCGCGGTCCTCCACCCACAGCGGGTGGTGCAGCTGGAAGGGCACCCTCAGGACCCGGCGGCGGAACGGCGGCAGGAGGTGCAGCCGCGCCATGATCTCGTCCTTGATCATGGGGAACGAGTAGCCGCCGGGGACGGCGCTGACGTCGACCACCGACACCTTGAGGGTGTGCATGTGAAGCGTCGGCGTCTCCATGTAGAGGAAGCCCGCGTCGACTCCTGGCATCCGCTCCACCGCGGAAGTGTTCCGCGCTCGTCACCCACAGGGCAAGATGCGCTCGTGACGTTGCTCCCGGATCGTGTCGACCGGCTCCTCGCGGTCGCGGACGAGGAGGTCGCGTCGGGTCGCCTGCCGGCCTGCCAGCTCGCGCTCGCGCTCGACGGGGAGGTCGTCGTGCGGCACACGGCCGGTGCGCCGCCGGAGTCGTCCTTCACGACGTTCTCCGTGACCAAGGCCCTGACGGCTGCGGTTGCCTGGATGCACCTGGCGCCGGAGACGAAGGCCGTCGAGCTCGTCCCGGAGTTCACCGGTGGCGGCAAGGAGCACGTCACCGTCGAGCACCTGCTCACCCACACAGCCGGCTTCCCACGCGCCCCGATGCCGACCGAACAGGGTGCTGACCCGCGGGCGCGCCGCCAGCGGTTCGCGACCTGGCGGCTGGACTGGCAGCCCGGGACCCAGCTGGAGTACCACGCCACGTCGGCCCACTGGGTGGTCGCCACGATGGTGGAGGCCGTCGCGGGCAAGGACTTCCGGGAGGTCGTGCGGGAACGGCTCGTCGACCCGCTGGGGCTGCCGACGCTCCGGCTCGGCGAGGACGTGCCGGCGCTCGACGTGGTGCACCTCGGTGCGCCGTCCGACACCCCGGACCCGCTGGCGGCCGACCCGACCTGGCTGCTGCGCTTCAACGAACCCGCCGTGCGGCGGGCCGGTATCCCCGGCGCCGGCGCTGTCTCGTCGGCCGAGGACGTCGCGCTGCTCTACCAGCACCTGCTGCACGACCCCAAGGGCCTGTGGGACCCGGACGTGCTCGCGGACGGCACCGGCCACGTGCGCACGACCCTGACCGATCCCTGGACCGGGGTCCCGGCCAATCGCACCCTCGGCCTGACGGTGGCGGGCGACGACGGCAAGGCACCGGTGCGCCAGTTCGGCCGGGCGACGGGGCCGAGGGCCTTCGGCGCCAGCGGTCTGGGCGGCCAGATCGCGTGGGCCGACCCGGACTCAGGTCTGTCGTTCTGCTTCCTCACGAACGGCCTCGACCGAGACCAGGTCGCGTCGTTCGTCCGCGCCAACCGGCTGTCGACCTACGCCGCGAGGTGCGTGTGAGCTACAACCTGGCCGAGCTCTTCGAGGCCGTCGCCCTCGCCGACCCGAGCCGCGAGGTG
>JAWWOJ010000260.1:0-8127 GCA_033851885.1 Frankiales bacterium
AGCAAGGTCGGTGTCGGTCACGTCTTCAAGAGCACCAACGCCGGGGCGTCGTTCACCGATGTCTCCGGTGACCTGCCCGACCTGCCCGCCAACAACGTCCTCGTCTACGGCGGCAAGCTCGTCGTGAGCACCGACCTCGGCGTCTTCGTCTCGAAGACCACGAACGGCGGCAGCTACCACCAACTCGGCCGCGGCCTGCCCGCCGTCCCGACCTTCAAGGTCGCGGTGGCGCCGCAGAACAGCAAGCTGCTGGTCGCGACGACCTACGGCCGGTCGGTCTGGACCACGACGGCAGGCGACCTCAACAAGGTCGTCGCGGGAACCACGCCGGGCACCTCCGCACCGGGCAGCGGAAGCGGCAAGGGCGCCCACCTGGCCGCGACGGGCGGCGCGCCAGCCGTCGCGCTCGTCGCGGTGCTGCTCCTCTGCACCGGTGCGGCTGTGCGTCGCCGACGGCTCTGACCCACGCAGCACGACGCCCCGATCCGAAGGAGGGACCGGGGCGTCGTCAGGGCTTAGCCCTTGGGTGAGTGCTGGATCAGCGCAGTGCGAGGCGAGCGAGGCGGACCTGCTGGTCCGCCTTCGCCGCCTTGCGCTGCCAGCGGCGGACGGTGAGCAGGCGGCGGGCGCGGGCGTCCGCCTCCGCCTTGAGTTGTCGCTCGTGGACGGTGGCCTGGACGAGCTGTTCAGCGAGTGCGGTGTGCATCTTGATTCTCCTGATGAGGTAGGTCACGAGTGAGGTGAAGGAGGCCGTGCTCATGCGGCGGTCTCCTCGGAGGGGACGACCGGAACGTCGTACGCCGGTGCGTCCTTGCGCGGACGGCCGCGAGGCCGCTTGCGGGGGACGACGACGCCGGAGAGGACCAGCTCGCCGCCCCAGACGCCCCATGGCTCCCGACGCTCGAGCGCGCCGGCGAGGCAGGCGGTCTTGAGCGGGCACGGAGCGCAGAGCGCCTTGGCCGTCTCGACGTCGGCCGGCGACTCCGCGAACCACAGGTCAGGGTCGACCTCGTGGCAGGGGAGCGCGGTCAGGCCGTCGCCGGCCTTGGCGTGCTTCACGGCCTCGTCGAAGTCGGTGATGGTCAGCGGGTCGACCGGGACGGTCTCGTCGGGCTCGAGGATCTCGAGCGTGCGGGTCTCGCGCAGAAAGGTCGTGGACACCGGTTGTCACCTCCTCGTGACAGGTGGCTCATCAGGTGGGTCTCACCGGAGCCAGGGTCGTGCTGGATGGTTCTCAGGTGCAGCAGTGGCGCTGCGCTCGGTGGTGCTGGCGTTGGTGCTGCCGTGCTGCGTATCTCGGCGGTGCGACAAACAAAGAGGCCGCGGATCCCTTGTCGGGTTCCGCGGCCTCGAGGCTGCTGCGCTGTGGTTCAGCGCGTTCGACCTCGAGGATCTGGAACCTTGGCGTCAGCCGTGCGGAGAGCCGTCGGAGCCGCCGGAGCCATCGTGGCGACCGACGCGTAACCGGCGAAGGGCAGACCGCTCCCCTGGTGGGTCCGCTTCGGCGACATGGTCAGCGGAGCCCAGGCGGAGGTGCCCGTGCTGATGCGGTTGCTGTTGTTGTCCACGCGGCACCTCCTTCGGTCAGCGGTCAGCCGGCGGCTGACGTCGTGACGGTGAGGTTAGAGGGGCCCTCGGAACGTGCGCAACGCCTTTATCGAGTCGTTGCCGAAAGTTTTCTGCCAGAGGCAGCGGGTCACGCCCGAGATGACACGAGACCGAGTACTTCGTCGCCGAACTTGTCGAGCTTCGACTGCCCGATGCCGGGGATGGCGACGAGACCGGCGACGTCGGTCGGCAGCTGCTCGGCGATCGCGGCCAGCGTCGCGTCGGTGAAGACGCAGTAGGCCGGCTGGCCGAGGTCGCGGGCCCTCCCGGCGCGCCACTCGCGGAGCTGCTCGAACAGCGCCTCGTCGCGGTCGGAGGGGCACGTCGAGCAGCGGCCCAGCTTCTTGTCGACGGCGGCGTTGAGCACTGCCTCGCAGATCCGGCACGTGACCGGGCGGCTCCCGCGCGCGGCCCGCGGCGCGCGCGGCGGCGGTGCCTTGGACACGACCCCGCGGAGCAGGCCGTCCAGGAAGCGTGAGGGCCGGCGCGACTGGCGGCCCCCGGGTGCGCGAGCCAGGGCCCAGGACAGTGCGAGGTGCTCCCGGGCCCGGGTCACCCCGACATACAGCAGGCGGCGCTCCTCCTCGACCTGAGCGGGGGTGTCGGCATGGACGAGCGGCAGCGTCCCGTCGACCAGCCCCACGAGGAACACGGCGTCCCACTCGAGGCCCTTGGCCGCGTGCAGGGATGCCAGCGTCACGCCGGCGGCCGCTGGGGCGTGCTGCGAGGACGCCCGCTCCTCGAGCTCGGCCACGAACTCCGTGAGCGTCAGGTCCGAGAGGTCCTGCGCGAGCCGATGCAGCGCGGCCAGCGACTCCCAGCGCTCCCTCACGGCGCCGGAGGAGGCTGGCGGCTCGGCGGTCCAGCCACGCACCGCGAGGACGCTCGCGACGGCATCCGGCAGCGTGTCGGGCAGGTCCTGGTCGGCAGCCCGCGCCTGCCCGCGCAGCAGCAGCACCGCCTCCCGCACCTCGGGGCGCTCGAAGAACCGCTCGCCACCTCGTACGACGTAAGGGACGCCGGCGTTCGTCAGCGCCGCTTCGTACGCCGCCGACTGGGCGTTGATCCGGTAGAGGATCGCGACCTCGCCGGCGTCGACACCCTGCGCGACCAGCTCGCGGCAGCGGCGGGCGACGGCCTCCGCCTCGGCGTTCTCGTCGGGGTGCTCCTCGAAGGTCGGGGCCGGTCCGGGGGCCCGTTGGGCCTTCAGCTCCAGCTTCTCCGGGACGGCGGACAACACCCCGTTCGCGAGCTCCACGATCTCAGGGGTCGATCGGTAGTCGCGCACGAGACGGACCTCGGTGGCCTCGGGGAACCGCTGCCGGAAGCCCAGCAGGTAGTGCGGCGTAGCGCCGGTGAAGGAGTAGATCGTCTGCTGGGCGTCCCCGACGACACAGAGGTCGGACCGGTCGCCGAGCCACGCGTCGAGCAGCCGCTGCTGGAGGGGCGTCACGTCTTGGTACTCGTCCACGACGAACGAGCGGTAGCGGGCGCGGAACTCCGACGCGACGTCCTGGTGCTCCTCGAGGATCCCGGCGGTGTAGAGCAGCATGTCGTCGAAGTCTGCGAGCCCCTGCGCGGTCTTGAGGTCGCGGTAGGCGGCATAGACGGCAGCGACGTCGGCCGCCTCGAACGGCAGGCCACGACCGACGGACCGGGCAACGTAGTCCTCGGGGGCGGTCAGCGTCGACGCCGCCCACTCGACCTCCGACAGCAGGTCCCGGATCTCGGACGTGCCGGGGCGCAGCCGGGCCCTGGCCGCGGCGTTGGCCACCAGCTGGAACTTGTTGGTGAGCAGGTTCGGCGGGGCACCGCCGACGGCCCTGGGCCAGAAGTACGCGAGCTGCTTCATCGCCGCCGCGTGGAAGGTGCGCGCCTGCACGCCCTCGACGCCGAGCTGGCGCAGCCGGGTGCGCATCTGTCCCGCGGCGCGGGCGGTGAAGGTGACGGCGAGCAGCGCTCCAGGGGTCACGGCGCCGGTGGCCACGGCGTAGGCGGCGCGGTGGGTGATGGTGCGGGTCTTGCCGGTGCCGGCGCCGGCAAGGATGCACACCGGACCGCCGACCGCCTGCGCCGCCTCGCGCTGCTCAGGGTCGAGCGCCTCGAGCAGGGCTTCGGGGGTCACGCCGGGGCTGGACATCCAGCACATCTTCGCAGAGCCGACCGACGGGAATCGGGTGTCGCCGGCCGCTGTTGATGGGGACATGTCTGACCTGACCATCTACAGCACCCCCTGGTGCGGGTACTGCCACCGTCTGATGAAGCAGCTCGACCGGGAAGGCGTCGGCTACACGATGGTCGACATCGAGCAGGACCCCTCCGCGGCGGACTACGTCATGAGCGTCAACGGCGGCAACCAGACCGTCCCGACCGTCGTGTTCGCGGACGGCAGCGCGCTGACCAACCCCTCGCTGGCGCAGGTCAAGGGCAAGCTCGCCGCCTGAAAAGCTGCATCCGGGTGACTTCCGCCCAGGGAAAGGCGAGAATCCCCTGTCGGCGTTCAGAGGGCAGCACCCACGTCCGCCCCGCCGCCGCGAGGAGTCTCCGTGCTCACCCCCCAGCTCGACCACCCCACTGTGGATGCGGTCCTGGCGACTGCGGCGACCCTGCTCGACATGGAGGTGGTCTTCCTGGGCGGGCTCACGGACGACTCGTTCACCTTCGAGAAGGTGCACGCCAAGGCGGACTGGCCCGGGATCAAGGAGGGCGAGACCCGCGCACGCACGGACAGCTTCTGCCACCGGCTGCTGGCTGGTGCGCCCGCCACGACCTCTGACGCCGCCGCCTCGCCCGACTACCGGGACACGCCGGCCCGTGAGGCGTTCGGCATCATCTCCTACGTCGGCGTCCCGGTGCGCGGCGCCGACGGGATCGTCATCGCCACGCTCTGCGGCATCGATCGGCGAGGCGTCGTCGTCTCACAGGACGCCGTCGACGTGCTCACCCAGCTCGCCGAGGTGATCTCGGCGCAGCTCGGCCCACTCGCCTCGGAGAAGGTCGTCATCAGGCGCGCGCCCGACGGCGGGTGGGAGGTCGGCGGCGACCGCACGGAGGATCTGACCAGCGCCATGGTGCTCGCCGACCTCCTGGCCGGCGAGATCACCCCGTCGGGCCGCCCCGCCAAGTCAGAGAGTCCTCTCGACGAGCTGGCGCAGCTGAAGCTCTCGGTCAAGCAGCTGGAGCACGCCCTCGCCGCCCGGGTCGTCGTGGAGCAGGCCATCGGCGTCCTCACCGAGCGCCAGGGCAGCTCGCCACGAGACGCCTTCGAGCGCCTCCGCAAGGTCGCCCGGTCCCGCGGTCGCAAGGTCCACGAGCTGGCCCGCGAGGTCGTCGCCTCGGCCTCCGACCACGCCGTGCCGCTCCCCCCTGAGCTGGCCGGGCGGCGCTGACCCCCAGCACCTGGGAGGCGATCGCCGCCGGGATCGCCGCGCGCGCCGACCGCAGCATCCTGCTGGACGGCGTCGGGTCCGACGACCTCGCCCGGCTGGTCGCAGAAGCACTCGCCGCGGCGGGCCGGGTACCCGTCGTCGTGCCCGCTCAGGGGTTCTGGCGCCCCGCCGGCGAGCGCTTCGAGCACGGACGCGAAGACTGGCAGGCGTTCCGGGACACCTGGCTCGATGCCGCGGCTCTCCGACGGGAGGTGCTCGACAGTGGCGACCACTACCTGCCGGCGCTCTGGGACGTCGACCGCGACCGGTCGGCGCGGCAGACCGTGCTGCCCCTGCCGGACACGGCCGTCATCGTCGTACCCGGGCTCTTCCTGCTGGGCCTCGGGCTGCCCGGGCTCACGGTGCACCTGGCACTGTCACCCGGCGCGCTCCGCCGCCGCGACGTCCCGATGTGGCAGCTGCCGGCGTTCACGACCTACGACGACGACGTGCAGCCGGGGGACAGCTGCGACGTCCTCGTCCGCGCGGAGGACCCCCGTCGACCCGCAGTCCGTTTTCAGAACTCGCGGTAGCGAGCCTCGAACAACGACCACACGGCGAAGGCGAGCAGCGCGGCAACCGCGAGCCACAGCAGCAAGGACCCGAACGGCTGGCGCGCCAGCGTCTTCAGCGAGGCGTCCAGGCCCTTCGCCTCGTGCGGGTCGAAGGTCGCCGCCGCCTCGATGAGGAACCCCCCGATCAGGGCGTAGACCAGGCCGCGGCCGGTCAGGCCGGCAAGGCCGACCTTCTCGACCACTCCCCGCATCCGACCGGTGGGCAGATCGAGGTTTTCGGTGAAGTCCTGCCGGATTCCACGCACCGCCATGACGAGGCCGGCTGCGACGATCCCGATGCCCACCGCTCCCACGAGCCAGCGGCCTCCCGGCCAGCTCATGACGGTCGCGGTCGGCTTCGCGGCGTTCTCCTGGCCGGACCCCGACACCAGCAGCTTGACCGTGCTGCCGGCCAGGAAGAGGTAGACCGCCGACCTGCCGTACTGCCACAGCTGCTGCCACCACTCGTCGCGTCCGACCGCTCCGTTGAGGACACGGAAGGCGGCGTGCGCCGCGAACGCGAGGGCGACGACGACCAGCAGCACCGTGCCGAACGGCTGTCCCTTCAGCGTCTCCAGGGCGCCGTTCTTGTCCGCCTGGTCGCGCCCTCCGAGCGCGACGTTGCCGGCGAGCAGCCCGACGACGAGCCAGAGCAGACCGCGGGCGACGAGCCCCGCGCGGGCGCCCCAGTCGGCGGCCTCGGACCGGTGGGCACGTCGGGCGGCCTTGCGCGCGGAGTGGGCGAGGGAGGTCACGACCCGCCCCGTACCCCGCTGTCAGCCTTGCGAGACCCAGTCGGTGATGAGCTTGTACGCGATCGACACCGGCGTCGGCAGCATGGCGCTGCCATCGCGGAGCTCGTCGCGGTGGAACCAGCGCGCGTCCTCGAGCTCGCCGTCGGTCGCGACCGGCTCGGCATCGCCGTCGGCCCGGGCGGTGAAGCCGAGCATGAGCGAGGCCGGAAACGGCCACGGCTGGCTGCTGGAGTAGGCGACGTCCCGGACGAGCACACCGGTCTCCTCGAGCACCTCGCGTACGACAGCGTGCTCGGCGCTCTCGCCGGGCTCGACGAAGCCGGCAAGCGTCGAGTAGCGACCGGCCGGCCAGATCGGCTGCCGGCCGAGCAGGCAGCGGTCGGCGCCGTCGTGCACGAGCACGATGATCGCCGGGTCGGTCCGGGGGAAGTGCTCGGTGCCATCGGCGTCGCAGACCCGCACCGCACCGCCCTTCACCGACCGGGTGGGTGACCCGCACCGGGGGCAGTGGGTGTGCGTCGCGTGCCAGTTCGCGAGACCGACGGCATGGACCATCAGGCCCGCGTCGCGGTCGCCGAGCAGGTGTCCGACGTCACGCAGGTTTCTGGCGACCGTGCCGAGCTTGCGCGGCAGCGGACCGCGTACGGCGAAGTAGCGGCCGCCGCCCAGGTAGAAGCGGTCACCCTGCGGAGCCTCCGCCGGCCGCACCAGGACCAGGTCCGTCCCCTCGACGAGCGCCCGGCCCTGATCATCGATGACGAGTACTTCGCCTGATTCCCAGGCCTTCTCGAGTCCTGCACCGTCCTCCCGCAGGGCCGCGTCGCGATCGATCGTGGCACGCGAGAGGGCGGGTAGGCTCATCCGAGCTCGAGCTCCACGAGCCCCCGCAGGCTGTCAGCGACTGCGGCTCGGTCCCCCACGAGCACCGGTGTCAGCGCGGTCGGGGCGAGCCAACGGGCCGCCGCGGCGAGCACCTCGTCGACGGTCACCGCGTTGAGCTGCTTCGGATACTCGCGGAGCCAGTCGATCCCGAGGCCGCTCGCCGCCAGCTGCGACAGGGTGCCGGCGAGGCCGGCCTGGGAGGCCGTGCCGAGGGCGAGCGTGCCGATCGCATAGCGGCGGGCCCTGTCGAGCTCGTCCTGCCCGACGGGGACGGTCGCGATCCGGCCCAGCTCGTAGAGCGTCTCCAGCAGTGCCGGGGCCGTGACTGCGGTCGCGACGTCGGCGCCGGCGACGAACCGCGAGCCGCCGAGCGGGTGGTCGAGGCCCGAGCTCGGGCTGTAGGTGTAGCCCTTGTCCTCGCGGATGTTGGACACCCACCGGCTCGAGAAGTAGCCACCGAACACCAGGTTGGCGAGCGCGGTCGCGGCGAAGTCCGCGTCGGTGCGGGCCGGGGCCGCCCCGCCGATGCGGATGGTCGTCTGCACGGCACCCGGGCGGTCGACCAGCAGCGTCGCGCGGCTGACCTGGGGCTGCGCCTGCGACATGAGCACCTCGGGCCCGGTCGCCGTCCAGCCGTCCAGCGCCTTCGCCACGGCGGCCGTCGCCCGCGCCGGAGTGACATCCCCGACGATCGTGAGGATGCTCCCGGCCGGCAGGACCCGGGCGGCGTGCAGAGCCCGCAGCTGCTTGGGCTTGATCACCTGCACGTCGTCGCTGAGCGGCAGGTCCTGGGCGTAGGGGTGGCCGCTGTAAAGCCGGGCGAACAGTGCCTCCCGGGCGACGACCCCCGCCGAGCTGCGATGGATCGCCAGCTCCTGCACGAGCCGGTCGCGCTCGCCC